>DAOOIT010000003.1:0-107135 GCA_035384565.1 Planctomycetota bacterium
ATATCATCGCATGCCCACGTCCACTTGGGAAGATGCACTTGACCGGACGCTTACAGAATAGATGCCAACAGCATTCATCTCATATTCTTGGGACAGCGACGCTCACAAGGATTGGGTGCGCAATCTCGGCATTCGGCTTCGGAAAGATGGCGTCGATGTGACCCTTGACCAGTGGCACCTCGTGCCCGGAGATCAATTGCCCCAATTTATGGAGAAAGCAGTCCGTGAGAGCGACTATGTCTTGATCGTGTGCACCCGGCAATATCGTGACCGGTCGGACAATCGCGTTGGAGGAGTGGGATACGAGGGCGACATCATGTCCGCCGAGGTGTTCAATGACCGAAATCAACGGAAATTCATCCCGATCCTGAGGGAAGCCCCGTGGGCTAGCGCCGCCCCGTCGTGGCTCAAAGGGAAGTACTATGTCGATCTTTCTACGGACCCTCTTCCGGAAGCGCAGTATCAAGACCTTCTCAACACGATGCTTGAGACACGGCCACAGGCCCCTCCGGTCGGCAAGATTCAAGGGCATCCCTCTGCTGTAAAAAACTCCGCAGGGAAGCCGAGTCATGTACCACCGGCCCCGGGTGCTACCGCCTTTGAGCCGATAAAGATCACCGGTGTCGTCGTCGACGAGATTGGAATCCCAAGAGGCGATGGTTCTAGGGGCAGTGCGTTATACCGCGTGCCTTTCCGTTTTTCACGACGACCTCCAGCAGAGTGGGCCGAACTGTTTGTCCAGTGTTGGGATCATCCGTCTCGATTCACCACCATGCATCGCCCTGGCATCGTGACCGTTGAAGGCGATAAGGTCGTCCTCGACGGCACTACGGTCGAGGAGGTAAAACAGTACCACCGGGACACGCTGATCTTGGCCGCCAACGAGGCCAACCGCTTGTATGCGGAGCACCTGCAGCGTATCAGACAGCAACAGGAGCGGGAGACAAAGCGCATTGACGACCACAAGCGTTCGGCTGGAGACATTGCTGGGCAGATCGATTTCGGAGATGATTGAAGGCCGGACTATCGAGGAATCCAACCGCAATCGGCAGAGGAGGTAGAGCGATGGCGTGGACGGATGAACAACTTCGCCGCATATATGACCGGACGCAGGGGAAATGTCACATCTGCGGGAAGAAGCTGGCCTTGAAGAACTATGGCGTCCACGGCTCGCGTGGTTGTTGGTCTGTCGAACACTCGCATGCACGGGCACTGGGTGGCTCCGACCACGGGAACAATCTCTACCCTGCCTGCATCAGTTGCAACTCCAGTAAAGGCAGCGGCACCACGCGTTCGGCTCGTGCCCAGCACGGGCGCACACGGGCTCCTCTATCGAGAAAGGCAGAGCGGAAAGTGCGGGTGAAGAACGCTGTCGCAGGGGCTGGCATTGGGGCTGTCATCGGTGGTGTTTTGGGCGGCCCTCCCGGAGCCGTTGTAGGCGGTCTTTTTGGCGGTGCCGTTGGCCATGAGGCGGACCCCGAGTAGCTCATCGCAAGGAGGACAAGCCGTGGCGTTTCAGACACCGATTACGATAAAAGAGGCAGTCGAAAGTATTCACGCCAAGAAATTCCTACTCCCGGCGATCCAACGGGAGGTGGTCTGGGAGACGGATCAGATCGCTCGACTGTTCGACTCTCTCATGCGTGACTACCCCATCGGGTCGTTTCTCTTTTGGCATGTAGACAAGAAGAACGTGGGTGGCTACCAATTCTATGAGTTCGTGCGAGACTATCACGAGCGAAACAGCCGCCATAATCAGAAGGCCAACGTCAGCGGGGATGACGACATCACGGCTATATTGGACGGGCAGCAACGGTTGACCTCGCTGTACCTCGGGCTTAAGGGATCCTACGCTTACAAGGAGCCGCGAAAGCGGTGGGACAACCCCCAGGCGTTTCCTGTGCGACGACTTTTCTTGAATCTTCTCGGTCCCAAGAAGAACGGGGACGAGACCGACATGGTCTATGACTTCGCGTTCTTGACCGCCGACGAGGCGCAAGGCGAGTCCAACGGCACGTTTTGGTTCCGTGTGGGCGACATCCTCGATCTCAAGAAACAGTTCGAGGTGAATAACTACCTGATCGAGCACGGATTGATGCAACGACCAGAAGCCCAAGCGAAGTTCGCCAACGAGACGCTTTTTAAGCTGTGGTCGGTCGTTCACGAGGCGAGAGTTATCAATTACTTCCTGGAGAAGGACGAGAGCCTCGACAAGGTATTGAACATCTTCATCCGCGTCAACAGTGGCGGGACTATCTTGAGCTACTCGGACCTCCTTCTCTCGATTGCCACGGCGCAGTGGCGTCAGCGCGACGCCCGGGAGGAAATCACTTCCTTCGTGGACGAGTTGAACAACATGGGGGATGGTTTCAACCTCAACAAGGACTTGGTGCTCAAGAGCGCGCTGGTCTTGGCGGACTTCAACGACATCGCATTCAAGGTGGACAATTTCAACAAAAGCAACATGCTGAAGATTGAGAGGCAATGGGATGAGATTGCTGGTGCCCTACGCGGAGCCGTCCGGCTGATAGCGAGCTTTGGCTATAGTCGCGATACATTGACGGCTAACTATCCCATCATCCCCATCGCCTACTACCCGAAGGTGCGCGGGCTCCCGAAGAATTTCGACATATCCGGCAAGTACGCGGATGATCGGGAAGCAATCCGGCGGTGGTTGATCCTGTCGCTTGTGAAGAGAGTGTTCGGTGGCGCTTCCGACACTGTCTTGCGGCCAGTCCGGGATATCTTGCGCGATGCAAAAGACGGATTTCCGTTGCAGGGCATTCTCGCCAAGTTCAAGGGTACGAACAAATCCCTCGCATGCACCGAGGATGATGTTGAGAACCTCCTCCATTACGAGTATGGGCAGGGATACACGTTCTCGGTCCTGGCGCTCCTCTATCCGACTCTCGACTTTAGAAACCGATTCCACATCGACCACATACATCCACGCAGCCTGTTCACGAAGGTGAAACTGCGGCAGCGCAAGGTTGAGGACGCCGACATCGACTTCTGTTTGGAGAACGTCGATCTCCTGCCGAATCTGCAACTGCTCGAGGGCGTACCGAACCAGGAGAAGAGCGACACCGAGTTCGCGGAGTGGTTCAAGGCGAATCACAAGACGCCGGAGGCCAAAGCCGACTACATGAAGCGGCACTACATCCCAGACGTCGATCTGGTGCTGTCGAACTTCCGCCAATTCTTCGAAAAGCGAAAGGCAAAGCTCCGTCAGGCGTTGAGGTCCCTGCTGGGCGTGACTGGCGACCAACAGCGGGATGCATCCTCCAAGGATAATGTCAAAACAAACTGAATGGGACTATTATGAGAGCGAAGAGGCCACAACCTCTGATCAAGAACCGCAGCAAGAAACCTACAGACAAAGTCACGCCACCCCAGTTGATCCGCCATTACGAAAAGCTCTCGCCGAAGGAGACGGACGAGCTGGTCGGCGACATGGCTGACTTGGTGGTCGAGTGCTTTCTCAAGAAGCGCGCCAAGCCATCGACGACGGCGGACGGGAAGCAGGCTCATAAGCCCAATGAGCCTCCGCATGAGCCCGCATGAGTCTGCCCATGAGCCCGATGAGCCTGGACATGAGCCTCGTGAGCCTGACAGGCCTTGGCCGCGAGCCCAAGGACGGCATAATCATGCGGAACGTCGCACAAGGCGCTCTACGGTGACGATGAATGGCTCGGTTGGGCCGTCAAAGAGCGCCGTAATTGGCGTGATGAGTTGGGGGGACGGTTCAAACGAGTGCCAGTCGCCCCGACCATTCCTCACGAAGGCCCGTTCGGCCACGAAGCCGAACGGGCCTCTCTCTTCAACGGAAGAACCCCGCTTTCCTGCCGGGCCTCCCCGCGATACAATGGACGCTCCGTGGGACGGCCCGTACGAGCAGTCATCAGGGCGAGGGAGGGATTCCGGAGACCTGTTTCGCATGACACGCTCCCTCCTCCTGGCACTCGGCCTGTTGCTGGCTGCGCCCCGGCCCTCCGCGATGGGCGCCGCGACGGCCGGCTTCCCCACCGAAGACGACTTCGTCGTAGTGTCCGACCCCGCGTCGCCGCGCGTGGCCTATGCCCTCCAGCGCGAGAGGGGGCGCCTGACGGTGGTGGTCGAGGCGGCCGCAGACGGCGAGCCGACGGTAGCGCTGGGGCTCCACGGCGCGGCCACCCTCGTCCTGTCGGACAAGGATGCCGTCGTCAGGCGAAGCGACGGAGCCGTCCGCTTCACGTTCTCGGCGCCGGGCGACTGGTCGGCGTTGCGCCTGGGCCTCGCCGTGGCCTGGGCGGGCGGGCCGTTCGGCCAGCCCCGCCAGCGCGAGCGCTTCCGCCACACCGGCGGCGCGCCCCATGCCCCGCTCTCGACGAATCCGGCCGACTGGCTTCCCCTCGACCTCGCCGAGCACGAGGCCCTGGTGGCCGACCGCCGCAAGCGCATCGCGTTCGACTTCGAGCAGCCGATGGAGGGCAAGGCCACGATCGTCCTCGAGGACGCCGCCGGGCAGCGCGTCCGCAACCTGCTCGCCGGCCGGCCCCTGGCCAGAGGCCGCCACCGCATCCCCTGGGACGGCCTGGACGAGCAGGGCAACGTGGCCTCGGCGGGGACCTATCGCTGGCGGGCCATCAGCCACCCCGGCGTGCGGCCCGAATACCTCTTCTCCTTCTGCAACGACGGCAATCCCCCCTGGCGCACCGGCTCGGGCACCGACATGTGGGGGCCCGACCACAGCACCCTCACCGCGGCCGCGGCGGGCGACGAGTGGACCTTTCTCGGCGGCTCCTGCGCCGAGTCGGGCTACGCCATGGTCGCCGTGGACGCCGCGGGCGTGAAGCGCATGCACTACAACCAGGTGCACGGCACCGGGCTGTGGAAGATCGCGCTCGCCGCCGGCGGCCGCTTCCTCTACGCCGCCCACGACGGCTTTGCCTGGGGCCAGCACGTGGATCGCAAGAAGCCCGACTGGAAGGCGCCGATGAGCCTCACCCTCATGCGCTTCGACGTCAAGAGCGGCCAGGTCGTGCCGTTCCCCGGGAACCAGCGCTTTGCCGTGGTGAGCACGCTGGAGGTCGGGCCAGGCTCCGCGAACCCCAAGTGGGAGGGGGCGGCCCTCGGCGGCCTGGCCTTCCTCGATGGCAAGCTCTACGTGAGCAACCGAGCCAGCAACGCCGTCGTCGTGCTGGATGCCGAGACGGCGAAGAAGGTGGACGACATTCCCCTCGACGGCCCTGGCGCCTTGGCGGCCCACGCTGGGCGACTCCTCGCGGTCTCGAAGAACGCCATCGTCCGCGTTGACCCCGTTTCGAAGAAGGCCGAGCGCGTGGTCGCCGGCCTCGGGTCCCCCGAGGGCGTCGCGGCCGACGCCGCCGGCCGCGTCTACGTGAGCGACGGCCAGAGTCACACCGTGCGCGTCTTCGACGCCGGCGGCAGGGCTCTCCGCGAGATCGGGAAGCCCGGCGGTCCCTACGCCGGCCCGTACGACCCTGAGCGGATGGTCCACCCCCGCGGCCTCGCCGTCGCGCCCAACGGCTGGCTGTGGGTCACCGAGGAGCGCTGGAACCCCAAGCGTGCCGTGGCCTGGGACCTCGCGGCCGCCAAGGTGGCGAAGGAGAAGTTCGGCCCCACCGCCTACGGGGCCAGCGAGGCCGGGTTCGACGAGGCCGACCCCACCCGCTGGATCGGCCAGGGCGCCGCCTGGAAGCTCGATTTCGCGCGCAAGGGCGCAGCGCCCACCAGCATCCTCTTCACGCGTCCGGGGCACGTGGGCGGCTTCTTCAAGCAGGCCCAATACGCCTTCCACCGGCAGGACGGGCGAACGTTCGTCGTCGGCCTCGGCGGCGTGACCAGCATCTCGGAGCTTCGCCCCGACGGCACCTTGCGCGACCTGGCCTTCGTGGGCTCCACCCACCGCCTCTGCTTCGCCTGCGACTGGAATCCGCCCGCGGCCTTCGTCGAGGCGTTCGACGCCGCCTACCCCACCCGCAAGGGCAAGCACGCCGACAAAGGCCCCGGCGTGCTGTGGGTGGACTCCAACGGCGACGGCCTCTGCCAGGCCGACGAGTTCGACTTCTCGACCGAGAGCGACCACTTCGCCGGCGCCTACTGGGGCCACCGCCTGCACGACCTGACGATCCGCGTGCCGGCCACCGTCCGGGGCCGCCGCGTGCTCGTGACGCTCGAGCCCCAGGGCTTCCTGCCGAGCGGCGCCCCGAAGTACCCGAAACTCAACGCCGCCTGCGCCGCCGCGAAGCCCGTGGACCTCGGCGGCAATGAGATCGAGACCGCCGTGGACCGCTTCGGCCGCGTGGTGGCCAACAGCGACCCCGAGATGAAGTGCTTCGCGCCCGACGGCCGCACGCTCTGGGCCTACCCCAACCGCTGGACCAACGTGCACGGCTCGCACAACGCGCCCCTGCCCGAGACCGGCGTGATGCAGGGCGCCCTCTACTTCCTCGGCATGGCACGCTTCGACGACCAGGCCGACGTCTTCGTGATGAACGGCAACCACGGGCGCTTTTTCGCCCTCACCTCCGACGGCTTCTACCTCGACGAGATGTTCAAGGACGTGCGGATGGGCGCCGCCATTGACGCCTATCTCATCGGCGGCGAGTGCTTCGGCGGCTTCTTCGGCCGGGCCGCCCCCGACGGCACGTTCTACCTCCAGAGCGGCCACACCGACTACCGCCTCTTCCGCCTCCACGGCCTCGCCGAGGCGCGACGCAGCCAAGGCACGGTCACCGTCGCGCCCGAGCAGGCCATCGCCGCCGCCAACAACCAGGTGCGCACCGCCGCCAGCGCCGCCGCCGGCGTACGCGAGGCCGCCGGCCCGTTCCGCTCCACGCCCCCAACCATTGACGGCAACGACGGCGACTGGCCCCGCAGCCCGGCCGTCCGCTGGGACAAGTCGGGCAAGTTCCCCGTCACCGCGCGCATCGCCTGGGACGCGCGATGCCTCTACCTCTTCTATCACGTCCAGGACCCCTCGCCGTGGGTGAACGAGGGCAAGGACTGGACGGCTCTGTTCAAGACCGGCGACTCCGTGGACCTCCAGCTCGGCGCCGACCCGAAGGCCGATCCCACCCGCCGCGGCCCCGTGCCGGGCGACCTGCGGCTCCTCCTCGCCCCGTTCCAGGGCAAGCCCGTAGCCGTGCTCTACCGCCACCGCGCGCCCGGCGCCGCCGACCCCGTCACCTTCACCTCCCCCTGGCGCAGCGAGAAGGTGGACTCGGTGGCCCTCGTGGACGGGGCGAAGATCGCCGTGACGAAGGGGGCGGACGACTACCGCGTCGAGGCCGCCATCCCTCTCGCTGCGCTGGGGCTGAAGCCGCCCGGCGTGTTCCGGGCCGACTTCGGCGCCCTCTACGGCGACCCCAGCGGCGCCATCACCATGCTCCGCTCGTACTGGGCGAACCAGGCCACGGGCCTCGTGAACGACGTGCCCGGCGAAATCATGCTCCACCCCAACCTCTGGGGCACCCTGAAGCTGGAAGGAGCTCAGGAATGACGACACGCTGCTCCTGGCTCCTCGTGGCGGCCCTTGCCTCATCGTGCGGCGCCGCACAGCTCGTGTGCGAAGGCATCCTCGGCAACTCGGGCGAGCAGGGCGAGACCCTCGTCCGCTTCGCCACCGCGCGCCCCGCCCGCGGCATGGGCGTGGCGGTGGACCGCTTCGGCTCGCTGTGGGACCGCGCGGGCGCAGGCCGCCTCAACCGCTACGCGCCCGACGGCCGCCTGCTCGCCCACTACCGCATCCCAGACCACACCGGCAGCAACGACCAGATCGCCCTCGTGGGCGACACCGTGGTGCTCCTCCTCGGCGATCAGCTCTACGCCCTGCCGATCACCGCCGCGCCTGGCAGCGAGGCCGCGAGCCTGGGCCTCCAGGCCCAGTGCATCTCCTTCGGCGCACACCAGGGCCGCATCGCCGCCGCCACGAAAGCCGACATCCTGCTCGTGGACCCCGCGACCCGCGACGCGAGGAAACTCGCGGCCTTCCCCGGCGTGCAGGCCCTCGACTTCGCCCCCGACGGCGCTCTGCTCGTCATGGCCGACTGGCGGGTCCACAAGCTGGCGGACGGCAAGCCCGTCTCCGACGGCTGGCCGAAGGGCTCGCCCGGCGAGCGCATGCAGTGCCTCGACGGCGGCGTCTTCGGCCACGCCTGGCACGGCACCATCCGGCGCTTCACCGCCGACCTCGAGCCCGCGCCGGGAGTCGTCCTGGGCGGGGCCTCGGGCAGCTTCATCGGCCACCTCGACCAGAACTCCGAGCTGAGCAACGGCCGCGGCATGGCTCTGGTGCGCCCGGGGCTCTTCGCCGTGTCCGGCCTCGGCGGCATCCTGCACCTGATGGCCTGGGACGCCGAGCGGCAGCAGATGACGCTCGTGCGCCGCATCGGCGCCGTGCCCGCCTGCCGCGGCATCGGGCTCGACCGCGAGGGCAACGTGTGGTGGCACGCCGGCTCGTGGAAGTGGGCCGACCGCCCCGACACCCCGCTGCGCTTCGGCGTGAACGCGCCCGAGCACCCAGGCGTGGCCCAGGTGGCCATGCTCGACAGCGACTCGATGGTCGCCCCCGGCAACCTGTGGGGCAAGCCCGCCTTCTACTACGGCCCCCTCACCCGCGAGGTGCAGGGCCAGCGGGTGGAGCAAGGGTGCGGGCTCAAGAACGACCGCGTCGGCTGCGCCGTCTACAAGAGCAAGGGCGCTCTCACCCTGCTCGCCACCAACGAGGCAGGGGAGGGGCAGGCATTCGCCATCGGCGCCGACGGCCGCTACGAGCGCGACCTCGGCGCCGTGGCGCTCAAGGCGGCGGCGCCTGTGAAGGCGTGGACGAGTCTGGCCATGAAAGGCCCCGACACGCTGCTCGGCGCGGCCGACGGCCACGTGGTCGAGATGGCCCGCGACGGCAACGATTGGAAGGAGACCCGCCGCTGGCGAGCCGATTTCGGCCCCGCGGTCTGGATCGCCGCCGATTCGGGAAAACTGTGGGTGGCTGACCGCGACCGCCATCGCGTTGTGGTGCTCGACCTCGCCACCGAGAAGGCCCTCGCCTCCTTCGGCACGCCCGACAAGGCGGGGGCCGACCTCGCGTCGCTTGCCGGCCCCACGGTGATCGCCGCGCGCGGCGAGCGCGCCGTGGTCTACGATGCGGGCAATCAGCGCCTGGTCAAGCTCGCCCTGCCCCGCGCACAGTTGACCGGAAAGGCGCCGCACGCCATAATGGCGGTCGCGAGCGGAGCGTCGGACCACTGGCTTTTCCGCCGACCGTGAGGATGGAGACAAGGGAATCACGATGGCAATCACCTTGAGACGGGCCGCATGGCTCTGGGTCGTCGCCGGCTGCGTGTCTGCACACGCAGGCGAGGTCGTGATGCACACCGAGGTGTGGGACAATACGCCCGAGGCGTTCGAGCGGTTCGACCAGCGGATCCGCGACTATCGGGGCCGCAACCTCCTCGGGCGCAAGGGCGTGGCCGTCGTGCCCGACCGGGGAAACACCATCGGCGGCGTCCCGTGCCTCCACGACGGCGACGCCGGCGAGCGGGGCGGGGAGGGCCGGGCCAACGTGAACGGCTCGCCCTCCGTCGTCGCCTTCTACCTCGGCCAGCCGAAGCCGATCACGCAGGTGGGCGTCTTCAGCTTCAACGGCGACCGCCGGGCGAACCAGGACTTCGAGGTGCGCTTCGCCGACAACAGCGCGAACCCGGGCAAGCTGCCCCAGTTTCCCGAAGGGCCGCACCTCACGTCGGGCGACAAGATTCTCGGCCGCAACGGCGGCGGCTTCCACACCTGGTTCGTCGAGAAGGGCGGCGGCACACTCGTGCCCGGCAAGGCCGACTGGGTGGAGTTCCGCCTCTGGCGCACCTACAGCGTCGAGGCGGGCCAGCCCGCGAAGACCGACAGGCCGAATGGCTGGTCGGCCATCGTCGAGCTCGAGGTCTTCGGCGACGAGGGCGATGTGGTGACGCCTTCGAAGGAGGAACTCGACCGCCGCGCCGCCCTCAAGAAGGCGCCCAGACAGCCCGCCTACGAGAAGAAGGCCACCTGGCAGGAAACGATGATCGCCGCCCGCGAGGGCATCGTGCGCTGGGAGACCGAGCTGGACCTCCTCGTGGCCCCCGACGCGGGGGTGACGTTCGGCCCGTGGCACCTCATCGGCCCCTTCGCGGCCGGCAGCAAGGAGGCGCGGGAGACCGAGGGCGCCCGCAGGATTGACCTCGCCAAGGGCTGGCGGCAACTCCCCGAACTCAAGGACGGCGCGATGGCCGAACTGGCCAGGCCGCTGAACGCGAAGCCCGGCGAGATGATCTTCCTGTGCCGCACGGCCAGGATCGAACGCGTGCTCGACCGCCAGAACCCCTTCGCCATCGGCCTCGGCCTGGGCGCCGGCCGCGTGAGCCTGCTGCCCCATCGCCGCACCGTCGCGGCCCGCCGGCCCGACGAGCCCGCCGCGCCCAACCAGGTCACCTGGGCCTTGCAGGACGGGCAGGGCGACTACCAGGTGCTCGCCGCGCTGCCCGTGGCCGCCGACGGCACCGCCGCCTTCTGGTTCACGCCCCAGCCGCCGGGCACCCGGCCCGGCGCGGGCAGCGACAACCACCGCATCGGCCGCCGCGAGGCGCTCTACGAACAGCTCAAGAAGGACTTCCCCGACCCCGTGAGCGTCAAGCAAATCGCCTGGGAACAGGAAGACAGCATCTGGATCGCCTTCGAGCGGCGCGCGATGTCCAACTACCAGAAGTTCCTGAGCGATTGGGTGCCGGGGAATCCCCTCTTCCTCGTGCGGCAGTATACCGAGGCCGCCGACCTCCGACGCGCGAAGCTCGAGAAAGCGCTGCTCGCCGAACCCGATGCACTGAGGGCGAGCGTGGGGCGCTGGCTGGAGGCCGCCAGAGGCGCCGCGACGCCCAGCGACGTCGCCGCCGCCCGCGCCCGCTACTACGCCCTCGCCACCGTGCAGGAGGCCGTGGCCGAGGCCCACCGAGTCGAGTCCATGCGCCTCGCTGTCGAGGACCAGCGCGAGACCTTCGGCGAGCGCTACCCCAAGGCGGCCGAGTACCTGGCCCGCATCGCCGCGCTCGCGGGGCAAGCGGACGCTGCGCTCGCCGCCGCGCTGGCCGGAAGGGCCGACGCCCTGGCCGCCGTCCTGGGCGTCCGCGCCGAGGCCGACCAGGCGAGCAGCGAGATTCTGCTGGCGAATCCGCTGCTCGTGGGCATGGACAAACTGCTCCTCGTGCGCGGCGGCCCCGGCTTCACCTCCAACTGGAGCGGCCCCAACAGCCTGGGCAGCGAACTCGTCGTGCTCTCGCCCGTGCGGCCCGACGGCGAGGTGAAGGTGATCCACACCGCCCAGGGCAGCCTGAGCAATTTCGACCTCCGCTTCGACGCGGCGAAGATCCTCTACTCCAACGGCCGCCACCTCTTCGAGGTCAACGCCGACGGCACCGGCCTCCGCCAGATCACGAACCAGGCCGACCCCCACGTGTTCCACTACGACCCCTGCTACCTGCCCGACGGCAACATCCTATTCGTCTCCACCGCCTGCGAGCAGGCCGTGCCCTGCACCGGCCAGTGGTACGTCGGCAACATCCATCTGACGGACGCCGAGGGCAGGAACGAGCGGCGCATCACGTTCGACCAGGACCATAGCTGGAACCCCACCGTTCTCAACAACGGCCGCGTCGTCTACACCCGCTGGGAGTACACCGACACGCCGCACTACTTCAGCCGCCTGCTCTTCCACATGAACCCCGACGGCACCGAGCAGATGGAGTACTACGGCAGCAACTCGTATTGGCCCAACGCCATGTACTGGCCGCGGCCCATCCCGGGCCACCCGACCGCGATCGCCTGCATCGTCTCCGGCCACCACGGCGTGGGGCGGATGGGCGAGTTCCTGCTGCTCGACCCGGCCAAGGGCCGCCAGGAGGCCGACGGCGTGGTGCAACGCATCCCCGGCCGCGGGCAGCGGGTCGAGCCGATCATCGAGGACGGCCTGGTCAGCGAATCGTGGCCCCGCTTCGCCATGCCCTGCCCGCTCGCCGAGCCCGAGACCAACCTCGGGGCGGGCAAGTACTTCCTCGTCACCTGCAAGCTCACCCCCTGGTCGCCCTGGGGGCTGTACCTCGTGGACGTGTTCGACAACATGACCCCGCTGCTGATGGGCGGCTACTCGATGGCCACGCCGCTCCGCCCGCGGCCGCGGCCCCCCGTGATCCCGCCCAAGGTGGACCTCGCCAGCCGCGAGGGTGCAGTGTACATGGTGGACATCTATTCCGAAGGCAACCTCAAGGGCTATCCGCGCGGCTCCATCAAAGCGCTCCGCGTCGGCACCCACCACTACCGCTACGGCGACAACGGCGACACCTATGCCTCGTCGCACGACGGCGGGTGGGACGTCAAGCGCATCCTCGGCACCGCGCCCGTCTACCCCGACGGCTCGGCCCACTTCCTCGTGCCCGCGAACACGCCCATCTTCATCCAGCCGCTCGATGCGGAGGGCAAGGCCGTACAGACCATGCGAAGCTGGTTCACGGCCATGCCCGGCGAGACCCTCTCGTGCACCGGCTGCCACGAGCGGCAGAACACCGTGCCGCGCAACATCCTCACCGAGGGCGTCAAGCGCCGCCCCGTCGCCCTCACGCCCTGGCACGGCCCCGCCCGCGGCTTCAGCTTCGACCGCGAGGTGCAGCCCGTGCTCGACCGCCGCTGCGCCGGCTGCCACGACGAGAAGCACCGCCTCGACCTCCGCGCCAAACGCCTCCACAAGAACCCCGGCGACCGCTACAGCCCGGCCTACATCAACCTCGCCCGCTACGTGCGTCGCGCCGGCTACGAGGCCGACTACCATCTCGCCGCCCCCGCCGAATGGGAGGCCACCACCAGCCACCTCGTCCAGATGCTCAAGAAGGGCCACAACAACGTCCAGCTCACGCCCGACGAGTGGGAGCGCCTCTACGCCTGGATTGACTTCAACGTGCCCTATCCCGCCAACTGGCGCGAGAGCCACCGCCCGCCCACCGACGAACAGGTCGAGCGCCGCGCGAAATACAAGAAGCTCCATGCCAACCTCGACGATCAGGACGAGGCCCCGCTCCCCCTGCCCGAGGTCGTCGCCTTCGAGCCGCCGGCCCCCGAGCCGCCGCGGCCCGCCCCCGTGCAGCTCGACGGCTGGCCCCTCAAGCCCGAGGACGCCGCGCGCCTCCAGCGCGAGACGAAGCTCGACACGCTGGCCCTCGACCTCGGCAGCGGCGTGACCATGACGCTCGTGCCCGTGCCCGCGGGCAGGTTCGTCATGGGCGACGTGGCCGGCTTCCCCGACGAGTTTCCTGAGACGGTCGCCGTCATCGCCCAGCCCTTCTACATCGGCCAGTTCGAGGTCACCAACGAGCAGTACGCGCAGTTCGACCCCGCCCACGACAGCGCGTACATGGACGGCCGCGGCAAGGACCGCTTCACCCGCGGCTACCCCGTGAACGAGCCGAGGCAGCCCGTCATCCGCGTCACATGGCACCAGGCGATGGCCTTCTGCGACTGGCTCTCGCGCAGGACCGGCCAGCGGGTCACGCTGCCCACCGAGGCCCAGTGGGAGTGGGCCTGCCGCGCCGGCACGGCCACGCCCTGGAGCTTCGGCGCGAAGGCCAACAGCGTGGCCAACTTCGCCGACGCCTCCATCGCGGGCTGGAACTGGGGCCGCTGCGAGCCCGACTACTCCGACGGAGCGCGCTTCAGCGTGCCCGGCGGCCAGTTCAAGCCCAACGCCTGGGGCCTCTACGACATGCACGGGAATGTGGCGGAGTGGACGCTCAGCAGCTACCGGCCCTACCCCTACCACCCGGGCGACGGGCGCGACGACCCGCGGTCGGGCGAGCCCAAGGTCGTGCGCGGCGGCTCGTGGAACGATCTGCTGGCCTTCGGGCGCTCGGCCTCGCGGTGGGGCTATCCGCCGCACCAGCCGGTCTACAACGTCGGCTTCCGCGTGGTGGTCACCCCCGAGCGCAAGGTGGCCCTTCAGCCAGCGGCGCGGTGAGTCGCCCGCCACGATTCCAGCTCATCAGGGCTCAGCGATCCTGACGCGGCGGCCGTTGGGTCAGCGTGCGGCCGGGCTGCGGCGCCAGCGAGGGCCACCCCATAACCCTCTATGCCGCAATGGCTTACACTCTCCGCTCACTCGCCCTCCCATACTTGCTCATCCCGCGGGTGAGC
This sequence comes from Planctomycetota bacterium, assembly GCA_035384565.1. Lineage (NCBI taxonomy): Bacteria > Pseudomonadati > Planctomycetota > Planctomycetota bacterium. The sequence continues at coordinate 14,206 of DAOOIT010000003.1, forward strand.
AAGTATGGCCGGAGCCGCGAGAATCGCCGATTCTCGCCCATCTGCCCATACCTGCTCACTCCCCCCTCTCAGGGTTGAGCAAGTATGGGCGGGCGCGCCCGCCAGACCCCGAAGAGCCACGATTCCGAGTCAGAGCCCGCGAATCTGCCATAGGCGAGGCATCCCTGCCCCGCGAGATGGGAGGCAAGAGCCACGCGGGGCACAGAGGCCCCGCCCACACGGATTCAGAACCGCGGCGGGTCATTCAGGGCCGGAGCACCAGCTCCTTGTCGCCGTCGAGCGTCACTTTCTCCTCCTTGCCGCCGGCCCGGACGGTGTAGGCGGCGCAGGGGAGCTTGTCCCTGCCGTTCACGCGGTACTCGGGCAGCATGGCCTTGGCGAGGCCGGCGTCGTCGGTCCTGAGCTTCGCGGCCTCGCGGCCGTCCGAGTCGGACGTGACGACGGCCTCTGCGCCCTTGAGCGGCTGGCCCGCGGCGTCGGTGAGCTTCACGGTGAGGGTCCAGCCCACGAGATAGGTGGGCGTGCCGGTGCCGTCGAGGGCGACGCCGAAGGCGCAGTTCTCGAAGCGGTTCGAGTAGAACTCGGTGTCGTTGGCCGTGTACTTCCACCAGCCCATCTTGACGGGCTGGAAGTCGGCCGGGGCGTTGGGGGCCTTGGCGATCGTGTTGTTGTAGAAGCGGTGGAAGCGCGAGGGGCCGTAGCGCCCGCCGAGCCAGATGGCCGGCACGTTCGACGTGATGCGGTTGCTGAACCAGTCGGCCCCGCTCTTCACGCCGCTGATGAAGATGGCCGCTGTGGCCACGTTGCTCTTCGGGTCCGGGCAGTCCACCGTGATCTCGTTGTCGTAGATGTGGTTCGTGCCGCCGCCGCAACTGTAGTGGAAGCCGTAGGCGGCGGGGATGTAGCGGTCGAACTGCGGATAGGCCCGCGCCGTGACGTGGAGGGTGTTGTGGTGCACGCGGTTGTTGTAGCAGCCGTCGGGGCTGCCGGGGTCGCGGTCGTAGTCGCTCATGCGGATGGCGTTCTGGCTCCAGTCGGAGTAGCGGTATTCGCAGTTGGGCGGCGCGGTGGCGATCTGGAAGGAGTTGTGGTGCACCTCGTGGTTCTGGCCGCTGATGTAGATGCCCGAGCCCTGGATCGGCTCGAAGCGGTTGTTGAAGATGCGGTTGCCGCTGCGCCCGCAGGCGATGCTGTAGTGGTTCGTGACCGTTTGGTTGTTGACGAACAGGTTGTCGCGGACGACCGAGCCGGTGCCGGGATTCAGGCAGCCCTGGCCGCCGAGGAACTCATTGCCGGCGACCTCGGTGCTCGCGAACAGGTTCACGGCCACGGCGGTCTGGTTGTGGCGGTCAATGATGAACGGGGTGTCAATCTCGAAACGGCAGTCCCGCACCTCCGCCTTCGCGATGTCAGCCGCGTTGGTGTTGATGCCCGAGGCCACGACCTTGAGGTTCTCGAGCCTGACGAGGACGTCTTTGGCCGTGGACTGGATGGCCCACGAGCGGATGCCGACGGTGCCGCTCTGGATGACGCCGTTCCTGATGGTGACCGTGCCCGCGCCGTTGACGATGGGGATGCCGAGGGCCTTCTCCTTGCCGAACAGGCTGAAGAAGGCGGTCGCATCGCCGTCGAGGACGCACTTGTAGTAGGCCCAGGGGCGAATCTCCTGCACGATGCCCACGCCCACGTCGAGCGCGGGGCGGATGTCCACCTCGTCAATCAGGCAGTCGCCCTTCTCGGCCTTCACGCGGATGCGGTACTTGCCGGCCGGCTGGCCGAAGAGGAGGGCGAACACCACGCCGCCGCCCAGCTTCGGCGAGCGGGCCACCTCGGGGCAGGCGGGCCGCACGTTGTTGCCGAAGCGGAACTTGCAGTCCACGGGCCGCCCCTGCGCGTCGTCCACGTTGATCGTCACGGCCATCTCGCGGGTGGCCACGGCGCACAGGGCGTAGTAGGGGCGGTCGGCGACGGGCAGGGTGATGTAGGGCGAGAGGAGTTCCTGGCCCTCGGGCAACTCGCAGATGCTCTTGCCGATCATCGGTCGAACGTCGGCCGAGACCACTTTGGCCCCCGGCGCGCGCGCGAGGTCCCAGCCCTTGAGGCCCTCCTCAAAGCCGTAGTTCGGCACGTGCTCGTAGTTGCCCGCCGCGTAGGTGAGCGTGTGGCCGTTGAGGTCGAGCGTCACATCCTTGCCCAGGTAGATCGGCGTGCCCTCGCTGGCCACGTCGGCCATGAGCACATAGGTCTTGCCCGCCTCGGCGTAGCAACCGGGCTTGGTCACGGGCACCTCGCCAGCGGCCAGTTGGGTTCGGGGCGTGGTCGGGCGATAGCCGGCCAGGGCCGTCGCCTGCCCGAGGGCCGCCAGCAGGGCGCACGCGAACGGGGCATTCCGCATCACGGACTGTCACTCCTACCTCTTCGGCGGCGCGGCCTCACGGACCACGGCGCCGTCGGTTTCGCTCAATACGAGCAGGGAGAAGCGCTCCACGTTATCAATCTCGTTGGTGCTGAGCGAGGCGTAGTCGAACCGCCCGCGGAGGTCGGTGTAGCCGTCCTTGTAGAACTTCACCTGGCCGTCCTGCATGCGGGCGTAGATCTTCACGTAGACTTTGGGCAGGGGCTTGGCGCCCTGCTCGGTGGTGACCTTGACCTGGCCGTACGGCTCGATGACCTGGAGGGCCAGGGCGTTGGAGTAGTAGGCCTGCGCCTTGGTCATGCCGCCCGCGGTGATCTCGATCATGACGTTGCTGTTGTGGAACTTGGCGGGCAGGTCGAAGGTGAGCGTGGGCTTCGCGGGGTCGAGCTTCACCGTGGCCACCTCGTTCGGGCGGATGTAGGCGAACTGGCCGGTCTGGGCCTGCACGAAGGGGTTGCGCGAGAACAGCAGCTCGATGTCCATCAGGTAGTAGCGCACGAGGGCCTCGGAGAGGTTCTGGTAGTTGAGGGTGATCTTCCTGGCCTCGACCTTGAAGTCGAAGCTGCCCTCGGTGGCGGCGAGCGCGCCCTGCTGCTGGGCGTGGTCGTCCTTGTCCACCACCTTGGCGCCCTTGCCCTCGATCTCGTCGAGCTGGGCGATGACGTTGGCGAACGCCTGGCGCCAGCGGTCCACCGGGTGGTCGGCGTACTTGGCGGCGATGGCCCGGGCGGCCTTGGGCGCATCGCTGTAGAAATCCAGGTAGGCCGCGAAGTAGTCGTGCTGGAGCCTCGTGGCGAGCTTCGCGGCGTCCACGCGGCCGAAGAAGCCCAGCGCGTCCTCCACGCGGTCCTGGAGGAGCAGGTAGTAGGTCACGCTCATCAGGTCGTTGTCGTCGAGCGTGGGCCGATAGGTGAGCACGCGGAGCAGGCGCAGGTACTGCTCGTAGAAGCGGTCGTTGAGAATCTTGCGCGTGCGGCCGAGGCGGTGGGCCCGGGCGTTGACGAGCGGCCAGTACTCCATGTGCTGGTAGCTCTTGCGCACCACAGGGTCGAGGGTCACGAGTTTGCAGTCAATGTAGGCGCCGCAGCGGGCCAGGAAGTCGTCGCAATGCTGGAGGAACTCGCGGGCGGCGGCGGGGTCGTCGTGCTTGAGGCTGTAGGACCAGAGGGTGTGGTTGTACACGTGCCGCTGGGCGAGCACGGGCAGCAGGCGGGCGAAGAAGGCCGCGTCCTGAGCCCGCCAGGCGATGCGGTCCAGGTTCGTGCGGTCCAGGTTGTTCGCCTTCAGGTAGGCGAACACCTCGTCCTCGGTGCCGTTCTGGGAGATGTAGTCCCACGACGCCGTGTCTACCTTGCTGGGCTTCTCGACGACGTGGAGCGTGACGGGCTGGGCGAAGGCGATGAGCTTCTCGAGCCTGGCCACGTGCACGGGGTAGTGGGTGAAGTCGCCCGGGCCGGGGAAGTAGAAGTAGAACTCGACGGTCTGGGTGTTGAAGGGCTGGAGGTCCATATGGAAGCTGCGGGTGTAGAGGCCGTTGTTGACGGGGATGGCGCCGCGGGGCACCTGGATGAGGACGTCGAGTTTCTGGGGCGAGGAGGTGGGGTTGGTGATGACCACGTTGCAGCCGTAGACCACGTGGGTGAGGAACTCGTCGGTGACGTACTTGTCGAAGCGCTCGTTGCCCTCCATGCGGTAGCGGTCGCCGTGGCGGAAGAAGTTCTGGCTCACGAGGATGGGGGTCTTCTCGTCGGCGAGGGCGGCGTCCTTGATCTCCTTGTGGAACACGACCATGGGGCTGGCGGCCCCGAGGGTGAAGCGGGCGCCCTCGGCGGCCGGCTTGTGCGGGCCGGCCTCGAACGGCAGGTCGAGCACGGCCAGGGCCAGCATCATCTCGGTGAAGCTGCGGCTGGCCTCGGCCAGGTGGCGCGAGAGGAACGGCCCCTTGCCGTCGTGGGCCGCGTAGTCGTTCCAGAAGGCGTTCACGGTGACGAGGCCCGCGTTCTGGTTCTCGATGGGCAGGTGGTAGTAGTTGTTCTCCACCCACTCCCTGGTCTGCTCGAGCTTGCGGAAGAGCTGGCGGACGGACTTGCGTCTGGCGTCGTCGCGCGCGTGGAAGGCCACTTCCTTGTCGGCCTCGCGCTCGACGGCGAGGTCTGCAAGCTCGACGGCATCGGCCTTCTTCAACTGGTCGCGGAACCGGGCGGCGTCCTTGCCATCGGCTGGGACCTCCCCGGCGGCCCGGTCGGCGCCGGCAATGCCGGGCGCGGGCTTGGCGGCGGGCGCGGGCGGCGGGGCGGCCGCGGGCTCGGCCGCGGCGCGCGTGGCGCCCGGCTGGGCCTGGCCCAGCTCGGCCAGCTTCTCGGCTCTCTCCTCCTTGAGGGCCTTGGCGCTCTCGCGCGCCTTGAGCACGCCCAACTCGTCGCTGGTCTCGAGCGCGCGGCCGCGGAGCGCCGTCCTGAACAGGTGGTTCAGGCGCTCGAGGTCGGGCGGGAGGAGGTCGAGCAGGTCCTTCACGTGGCGGGCGGTGTGGGGCGCCTCGCCGGCCAGGCGCTGGGCCAGCAGGATGCGTTCGACCACGTTGAGGCGGCCGAACGCCCACGGCTTGAGGTAGCCCGACAGGTCGCTGCCGAGCAGCCAGTGGTCGAGGAAGGTCTTGTCGCGCTTGTTGGCCAGGTAGGGCAGGATGACGGACTTGAAGAACTCGGGGTCCTTCTTCGAGAGGAAGAAGCTCAGCTCGTGGCAGGCGTACTTCGAGTAGAGTTCGCGCTTCTCTTCGGGCTTGAGCTTGGGCCAGCGGGTGACGAAGCCGAACTCGACGAGGTTCGGGTCGTTGCTGAGCGTGACGTAGAGGGCGTAGGCCTTGGCGAGGGTGTCGTAGGGCTGGAAGTCGCTCGTTGTGATGTCAGCCACGGCGAATTGGCCGCCCTGTGGCACTACGGTGATCTGCTTCTGCTCAGTGAAGTGCTTCTTGGGGTCGAGCGCGTCGGCGAGGCGCAGGTCGTTGAACTTCATCGGCGCCTCAGGCAGCGAGAGCTCGCGGTAGACCGTGTTGAGCGGGTCCACGGCCACGATGTGGACCTGGTGGTGGGGGCCGAGATCAGCGCGTTGGATCGTCACGATGCCCTTCTCGTCGGGGCGCAGGTTGGCCAGCACGGCTGCGGGCGCGCTCAGGAAGTCGAGCGTCGGGCTCACGCCGGCGGCCGCCTGGCGCTTCGCCAGGCCGCGACCGCCTGCGGACCTGGCGCCGCCGCCGAATGCGGCACGGCGCAGGTGTTCTTCGCCCTCCAGGGCCTCCTGCTGCTCGGTCTCGGTGGTGCGGATGGCCCAGGGGTTGAGCAGCAGACTGGGCCGGGCGAGCATGTTTCCCGGGTACTTTTTCGCGAGCTTGCGCTCGAGGATGTAGCGGTACTCGTCGCCGATGTCGCGGCCCGTGACGTAGAGCGACTCGGCCACGCCCTGGGTGGCGCGCGAGGGCTCGGCCAGCGGCACGCTCAGGAGGCCGAAGGCGTCGTACTCGGGCAGGTAGCGGGTGGCGAACACATGCACGCGAGCGAACTTCGTGGCGTTCTCGAGGGTGACCTTCACGCTCTCGGCATCGGCGGCCACGGCGGCGATCTGGAGCGGCTTGGGGTTCACCACCTCGAGGTGGCGGCGGTCGCCGAGCACGTGGCCTTCGGCCACCGCGCCGGGGGCGAGGCGAACGAGGATGCGTTCGTTCGCGCCTTTGAGCAACAGGTCGTAGTCGCCCGCGGGGAGGTCCTGAAGCTGAAGGAACCCGCCCTTGAGCGAGAGGGCGGCGAAGCGGTCCTCGACAAAGGTGTCGCCGCGGCGCTCCAGCAGCGACAGATCGGCGCGCTGCGGCTGCGCGGCCCCGGCCGTGTAGGGCACAAGCAGCGGCTCGCCGGCGCGGCCGTGCAGGCTGTCGGGGTAGCTGCGCCGCTCGCGCGTGAGGGGGAACGTGCGGGCCACGCCTTCCGGCCCCTGCGCGCGCACCCACTCGATGTCGGGCAGCGCGCCCAGCGTCACGCGGCCCTTCGCGTCGCTCTGGAGCGACACGTTCACCACGTCGCGGAAGTGCTTGTGCTTCAGCGTGAAGTGCACCGGGCGGTCGGGCTTGGGCTCGCCCGTCTTGCCCAGCACGTCGAGCACCCACTGCCCGCCCACGCGGCCGAGGAGCAGTTGCTCGATCTTGTCGCTGCGGTCAATCTCGTTCAGGCTGAACGCCTGATTCACCGCCAGGTCCATCTTCTTGTTCTGGCTGAGGTTCTGGACCTTGGCCTTGAGGGTGAACTGGATGGCGGCAAGGTTGTCGGGCACGGTGAACTCGTAAGTGGACTCGCGGTCCTCGAAGAGCTTGAAGTCGGGCACCTCCTTGGTGGTGTTCACGCCGTCGCGGTCGGTGGAGGTGATGACGAGGGCCGTGTCTTCAAGCACCGAGAGGGTGACGGGGATGCCGTTGAGCGTGAGGGCGGGGCGCACGATGACGCCGGCCGTCTTGCGCTTGAGCAGGCTCTCGCGGTCCACGTAAATCCCGGCCGCGAGCTGGTAGTTTTCGGCCTGGTGCTGGAAGTGATCCAGGGTTGCGAAGGCGCCGTGGGTCAGGATGATGGGCTGGCGGCCTGGGGCATTGCTGAAGGGCACCGTGATCGTGCCGTCCTTGTCGGGCGTGTATCTTTGGCCGGCGAGCCACAGGGCGGCGTCGGGCAGCTTCTTGTTCGCCTCGTCGAGCACCGTGAAGACGTGGCCGGCGACGCCCGAGCGGACCAGGAAGCGCAGGCGGCCCTTCTGGATGAGGGCGCGGCTGCTCATGCCGTTGCCGATGAACTCGACCACGTAGACGCCGCGCGGCTTGAGCGAGGGGAAGTCGAAGTGGCGCTTCACGCGCCGCAGGGCCGGGTCTTCGTACGTGTAAGTGTTTTCCTCGTTTGCGACTAGGCCGTCGAGGCTCACGGCTGTGTCTACCTCGCGCCCGTTGTCGCGGTAGTAGTTGAACGCGTTGATCTCGAAGACCTTCACGATGAGCGTCTTGACATTCTTCACCGCCAGGTCGAGGCCCACTGCCTCGTCGGGCGCGAAGAGGGTCTTGTTCGTGAACGCGAAATCAATATCCACCCGATCCTTGAGCGCCTGGTACTTCTCGGGCGGAAGCATGGCGTACCACTGCTCCATGTCGCCCAGGCCGTTGACGATCTTGGTCTCCGCGAACAGCTCCTTCAGGTAGATGTCGCTAATGTAAGGCTCGTAAGGCTTTATGGTGTCCTCAGTCAGGAAGTAGTGAGCCAGGTAGCTGCGAACGAGAGGCTCGTCATCACCGATCGGTGGCAGCAGGGTCACGTTCCGGTAGTCCGCCCCGCAGTTGACTGGGTACTGGCGGCTCTCCGCGAGGTCCATGAACTTCTGGTTGATGTAACCTACGGGGCGTGGGAGCTTTATGTAGGCCATGAAGCGGTCTTTGTCGTAGACGCCCTTGGCCCGGTCGTGGACGAGGCGACTGTAGAGCACGTGGGCGATGAGCGAGTTGTGCACGGGGGCGAGCCTGCTCACGAAGGCCCACAGGCGGTCGAGGTAGGCTTCGCGAGCCTTCTCATCGCGCTCCCAGTCTGCGTCTGGACCTGGCCAAAGCTTTGGTATGTAGGCATTTACGAAGTTCTGTTGGTTCAGCAGGTCGGGCTTGAGCTTCAGGCACTCTTCGAGCTGCGTGAGGAGCAGGTTGCGATGGATGGGGTGCGAGCCGAAGCCGCCGCTGTTCTGGTGGTTCAGGTCGTCCACGACCAGTTTGGGCAGGCTGGCGTGGTCGGGCCGCTGGAGGCGGGCGAGCAGTAAGCGTCGCTGGTCGGGGTTCAGGTCTGTGGCGATCAGCCAGTCCAGGGCAACGTCCTCAAAGCCGTCCAGGCTGTTGGGGTGGCGTGCGAACGCGGCCTGGATGAGCGCAGCACGGTCGAGGACCTTGGGGTCCAGCCCGGTGGGCAACTGGGGCTTCTGGCCGAGGATCTCACGCTGGTGGTTGAACTGGATGCCCAACCGCTGGCGGATGAACTCGAGGGATGCCTTCGGGTCCTTCTCGTACTTCAGAAGCGCTTGCCGGTTCTCGACTTCCATCACGCGATCGGTGCGGCCGTGGCGCTGGACCCACATGGGCAGCATGGCATCCACATCGGCCAGCTTCCCCGTGTTCTGGGCCTGGATGCAGTGGTAGTAGTAGTAGTCCTCGGTTCCCGGGATAAGCTGTTTGAGGGGCACCGTGCGGTCTTTCGCCAGGGCGAAATCCTCAGGGAACCCCACCTCGCCCGAGAGGCCCGCGGAACTCAGCCAGATCAGGCACGCAGACACCCCCACAGCCAGACGCCTCATGGTGGGCTCCTTCAACAGGGGACAGACCAGCGCGGGGCGGCCAGCGCCCGGAGTCCGAGCGCGGCCGGCGCAAGTGCTCATAGCTCTTGGACGCACGCCGCGACGGGAAGTTCCGCGAGGCGCGGTCCTGCCACAACCCATCAGCATCCCCGCAGCAGAAGGAACGCGGCGAGTGCGCCGCCGAGCAGCAACATGGCCGCCAGAATGGCGGCCGCCGGGACTCGCCGCCGTGGGCCGCCCGCCGCGGCTCGAACGACCTCAGGGGGGGGCGGCGGTGGCGGCGGACGCCTCGGGGGCCTCGGAGGCCGCGGCGCCTCGACGCCTCCGCCCAGAGCCTCGAGCACCTCGCGCGCCGATTGGAACCGCTCGGCCGGGTCTTTGCGGATGAGGCGGTCAATCGTCTGCCGCAGGGCGGCCGGCGCGTGCGGCGCCACCTCGTCGAGCGACGGGGCCTGCTCGTGCAGCAGCTTCGAGACCACCGCGCCCGAGGTCGGCGCGTCCACCGGCGATTGGCCGACGAGCGCGTGGTAGAACGTCGCCCCCAGCGAATAGAGGTCGCTGCGTGCATCGGCCGGCTCGCCCAGCGCCATCTCGGGCGGCATGTACAGCGGCGTGCCGAGACGCGCGCCCGGCATCGTCACGTCCACGTCCACCCCGCTGCGCTTGGCCAGGCCGAAGTCGGCCACCTTCACCTGGCCTTCGGTCGTCAGCAGGATGTTGACGGGCTTGATGTCCCGGTGCACGATGCCCAGGGCGTGGGCGGCGGCGAGGGCCGACGCCGTCTGGCGCATCAGGTCCATGGCCACCTCGGGCGGCAGGGTGGCCTCGCGCTTGAGACGGTCGCCGAGCGACTCGCCTTCGACGTACTCCATGGCGATGTAGTGGTGGCCTTCCTCCTCGCCGACCTCGAGCACCTGAATGACGTTGGGGTGGTTGATGGCGGCGGCGGCGCGGCCCTCGCGGCGGAAGCGCTCGACGAAGCTGGGGTCGCGCGTGAACTTGCTCGGCAGCACCTTCAGGGCGCACAGGAGGCTGCTCTTCGTGTGCCGAGCCTTGTAGACGGCCCCCATAGCCCCGCGGCCGATGAGTTCCAGAATCTCATAGGACCCCAGGCGGCCGCCCGGCCCCAGCACCGGCTTGGGGGCCAGAAGGTCGGCGCGCACGCGCAGCTTCACCCCGCACCCGGGGCACGACACGTAGCCGGCGCTCGGCGGCACGCACGCGAAGCGCTCGCCGCACCGGGCGCACTTGGCCTGCACGATGGCCATAGGGCCGTGGTCTCCGATTCCCTGGTCGGCGCGGCCCTTCGATGCCGCGACACTGATCATACGAAAGCCGCCGACTTCCGCAAGGCGGGAGGCCCCTTCACCTCTCCTCCCGCGGCTCACTCGAAGAACAGGCCGTCGAGCCAGAGGGTGAACGGCGCCGGATTGGCGGCTCGGAACTGAAGGCCCACCCGCTCGACGGCGCCGAGGGAGCCTTCGCCTGCCGCCGCCCGCTGCCAGTGTGCATCGCCCGCCAGCGGGATCGCGAGCAGCAGCCAGCCCTCACGGGCCTCATTGGGGTTCTCGGCGTGCTCGATGCGGTTGGCGTCGCCCACCGGCGCACAGGTCACATGGCCGCCGGGGCCGTAGAGCCGGAGCACGGGGTTGGCCCCCTTGAAGCCGAACACGCCCTCGATGCGGCGGCGGAGCCAGAAGGCGAGGCGGCTCTTGCTCCGCAGGTCGAGCGGCCTGTCGGGCGAGTAGAGCAGCTCGACCTCGCCGCCCGCGTACGGCTCGACGCGCGCCTCGAGCGAGAGACGGCCGACCAGGGCCTCGCAGGAGTCGCGGAACACGACCCGCGTGCCTTCGGGGGCGTGGAAGGACCAGCGGCCCGCCCTTGCCACGCCTGCGGCGGGCTGGCCCGCCGAGCCCTCGGTCGCGGCGTCTTCGGTCTCGCGGACCACGTACACATCCCGATAGGCCAGGCTGGCGCTGGCGCCGTTCGAGGCCGTGAGCGCCACGCGATAGAAGCCTGGCTTGGCGAACACATGCTCGGCCACCGGCGCCGCGGCCTCCACGCCCGCGAGGTCCCACGCGAACGCGAGCGCGCGGCCCTCGGGGTCCCGGCTGCGCGAGGCATCGAAGACAAGCCTCTCGCCCGCGAGCGCGCGCGACGGGCCTTCGAGGCGCACGATGGGCGAGGCGGCGCGGCCCTCCGACCGGGTCAGGCGCGTGACGTTCTCGAAAAAGTCGGGATGCTCGTTCCCCTCCGACGCATTGCCCGCGAGGTGCACGAGGTCGGCGTGCTGGGCGTGGATGCCCCAGCGGTTGTGCTCCAGGCGGTTTCCGTCGAGGAGCCAGTGGAAGGTCCGCCAGGTGCGGCCCTGCGAGGCCACGTCCCCGCGGAGCGCGATGCCCGCGCCGTTGTTGTGGTGGCAGTGGTTGCCGCGGGCCACGCAATGGCTGGCGGGCGCGCCCACGAACACGATGCCGCCGTGGCCGAAGAGCTTCTCGGGCGCGTTGTGCGGGCCGTCGGGGCAGCCGTTGTAGGCGGCCTCGTTGCCTTCGAGCAACGTGTCGTCGGAGCCCGCGAGCCAGAAGCCGTGCGAGCAGTGGTTGGCCTTGTTGCGCAGGTAGGCGTTGCCGGGATTCCAGGCCTCGAAGCCGTTGTTGTTGGCCCACGAGCAGTCGTTCTCGATGAACACGTTGCCCGTGCAGGTCCAGCCGTTGAGGCAGCGCAGGAAGATGCCGTCGCCGCCGTGGGTCACGTCGTTGCCCACGAAGTGGTTGTGGTCGGACCCGCTCTCGAGGAGCACGCCGGCCGAGTCGCGGGCGTGGACCTCGCCCGGGTCAATGCGCAGGCCCCACGAGAGATCGTTGTCGGTCACCACGTTGCGGCAGCTCGTCCAGAGCTTGAGGCAGACGTTCGAGCAGTGCGAGAAGGCGTTGCCGGCGATCCGGTTGCCGTCGCAGCCTTCGAGGTCGAGGCCGTTCCACACCCGCTGGGCGGTGTTGCGGCGCAGCACGCTGTGCGTCAGGCGGGTGAGCACGAGGCCGCCGAGGCGGCGCTCGACGTTCCAGCCCGCGGCCGGGTCGGTGAAGTTGTCCGAGAAATCGCAGTCCTCGATGAGCCAGCCCGAGCCGTCGCTCGCGGCGAGGCCGATGCGGAAGCCGCGCACCTTCAGGCGGCGCAGCGTCACGCCCGAACAGCCCTTGGCCACGACGCCCGTGCCTTGGAACGACTCGGGCTCGCCCGCGCGGCCCGGCCCGGCGAGCGTCGCCCCGTTGCCGTCAATGGTCACGCCGCTTGCGGCGATGACGAGCGGCTCGCCGAGCACGGCCCCCCGCGGCAGAACCGTGTCCTGGGTGATTCGCACGCATTCTCTCCTCAAATGCCTCCCGTGTGAGCCCACCCTTGCGTATAATACACGAGAACGCCGTCGCCTGCGAGAGCGCCATGAGCCATCGCGAGTGGATTCAACGCGTCCTTCGGCACGAGGCCGGCCTGCCGGTGCCCTGGAACCTTTCGCTCTCGCCGCCCGCGCGGCAGAAGCTGGCCGGCCGCTACGGGCCGGGGGAGATCGAGGACATTCTGGACCTGCCGCTGCGCCTGCGGGGCCCGAACTCGATCAAGCCGCTTTACGCGTCGCCGCGGGAGTTCGGGCCCACGGCCCGCGACGAGTGGGGCGTGGTGTGGACGACGAGCGACGTGGACCGCGGCTCGCCCGTCGGCCCGCCCGTCACGCGGCCCGACCTTCACGGCTTCGTCTTCCCCGACCCCGCTGCGCCTCATCGCTTCGAGGGCCTCGCCGCCTGGTGCGAGCGGCACCGCGGCTGCTACACGATCCTCTGGATCGGCGACCTGTGGGAGCGGGCCACCTTCCTGTGCGGCATGGAGAACCTGCTCCTCTGGGCCGCCCTCGAGCCGAGCTTCGTCCACGCCCTGCTCGAACGCATCGCCGCCTACGTGATGCACACGCTGGAAACCCTCCTCGAGCGCCTCATCTTCGACGGCGTGGCGCTCAGCGACGACTATGGCACGCAGCGGGGCCTGCTCCTCAGCCCCGGCGCATGGCGGGCCTTCGTGAAGCCCCACCTCGCCCGCCTCTTCGGCCGCGCGAAGGCGGCCGGCAAGAGCGTCTTCCTGCACTCCTGCGGCCACGTGCGCCCCATCGTGCCCGACCTCGTGGACCTCGGCCTCGACATCCTTCACCCCGTTCAGCCCGAGGCGATGGACATCGGGGAGCTGAAACGCGAGTTCGGCCGCCACCTGAGCTTCTGCGGCGGCCTGGGCACGCAGCACCTGATGGCGCGCGCCTCGCCCGCCGAGGTGCAGGCCGAGGTGCGGCGGCTCCAGCGCACGATGGGCGCCGGCGGCGGCTACATCCTCGAGACCGGCATCACCCTCCAGGCCGACGTGCCCCTGGCCAACCTGCTCGCGATGATTGACGCGGCGCGCCAGACCTGAAAATGGTGCGGGCCGTTCCTTAGGCGGCTTCTGTTGCCGATTCTCGTAGCGACAAGCGTCCCGCTTGTCGAACGGATGAAGAGAGCCGCAAGCGGGATGCTCGCGGCTACCATGGCGGTGGGCCGTCCCCCCATCCGGGGACGCCGCAACCGAACCTGCCTACGATTCCGGCCCGCACCCGACCTGCAAAGGAAGCGTTGCGGGCGATCCTGCCCAGTGGTATAATGCGCCCGACGACACAGTTCCCAGGCGGCCGAGCATGATAAAGGAGCGCATAATGGCCGAAGGCGTCACCGTGGTAACGGATGCGGATTTCGATGCCCAGGTGCTCAAGGCTCAGGTGCCGGTGGTGGTGGACTTCTGGGCCGAGTGGTGCGGCCCGTGCCGCAAGGTGGCCCCGGTCGTCGCCGATCTCGCCGCCGAATATGCGGGCAAGGTCAAGTTCGCCAAGGTGAACGTAGACGACAACTCCGCTACGCCGGTCAAGTTCGGCATCATGTCCATCCCCACGATGATCCTGTTCAAGGACGGCGTGATCGTGGACAAGGTGGTCGGCGCGCGCAGCAAGGCCGACTACAAGGCGTGGATCGACTCCAAGCTCTGATCAGTCCCCTCTGCCCAACAGCCTGTCCACGGCCCGGCCGATCCGCCGCTGGCCCATCAGCGCCTCGCCCACCAGCACGGCGTGCGCGCCCCAGGCGGCCACGCGCTCCACGTCCTCCCGCGTGCGGATGGCGCTCTCGCTCACCACGAGCGCCCCGCGCGGCACCGCGCGCGCCAGGCGGCGAGTCGTCTCCAGATCCGTTCGGAACGTGTGCAGGTCCCGGTTGTTGATGCCCACGAGGCGGGCGCCGGCGTCCAGCGCCTTCCTCAGGCTCGACGCGCAGTGGCACTCGACGAGGCACGCGAGGCCCAGCCCCTCCGCCTCCCCGATCATCGCCGCCAGGGCCTTCGCCGGCAGAATCTCCGCGATGAGCAGCACGGCGTCGGCCCCCGCCGCGCGGGCCTCGTAGAGCTGGTACGGCTCCAGGAGGAAATCCTTGCGCAGCACCGGGACGCCCACCGCGCGCCGCACGCGCCGCAGGTCGGCCAGCGAGCCGCCGAAGAACCGCTCGTCGGTGAGCACCGAGATGGCCGCCGCCCCGTGCGCCTCATAGGTGCGCGCGATGCGGGAGGGGTGGAAGCTCGGGCGGATGAGGCCGGCCGAGGGCGACCGCCGCTTGACCTCGGCGATCAGCGCCACGCCGTAGCGCGCGTGGGCCTGGCGCAGGGCCGCCGCGAACTCGCGCACGGGCGGGCCCTCCCTCGCCCGCGCCGCCAGCGCCTCGAGGGGGCGCTCGCGCTTCGCCCGCGCCACCTCCAGGCGCTTGTGCGCCACAATCTCCTCCAGGACCCGGTGCAGCATGCGGCGAGTGCCTCCTTTGCAGGCCCGCCGAATTGTAGCCGCCGCGGCGGCCCGGATCAAGGCCGCCTCGCCCGCGGCCCGCCGAAACCCCAGCCCGCCCGGCGCTGTAATGTCATGCGGCACACCATTGCGCAACCGCTGCTACGGAAGGAGACGCCCATGCGCAGGTTCACCTGGATAGCCCACCTCCTCGCGCTGGCCTGGGCCGCCTCAGGACCCGCCGCCGACCTCGCCAGCGTGGTGCCCGAGGACGCGCTCATCTATGCCGAGGTGAACGACCCGAAGGGCCTCTGGGCCGACTTCGAGCGGTCGGGCCTCCGCGACATCCTGCGCGCCGCGCCCCAGGCCGAGATGCAGTTCGGCGTGGCCACGGCCCTCGTGCGCGGGGCGGTCCAGCAACGGCTGGGCCTGGCGTGGGACGACTTTGTGGGGAAGCTCGGCTCGCGCTTCGCCGTCGTGCTGGCCGAGGGGGGAGGGGAGGGGCGCCCGCCCGTCTTCCTCCTCGACGCCGCCGACACGAAGGCCGAACTGACGAAGCTGCTCAAGGAAACCGTCGAGCCCGCCCTCACCAAGGCCCAGGGCAACCCGCCAGCGGCGGCGATCGCCGACGAGGTCCACGGCGACGTGCCCCTGCGCATCCTCCGCGGCCCCGGCGGCGGCCTCGCCTACGGCTTCCTGGGCGATGCCCTCCTCCTCGGCGAGCCGCCCGCCGTCAAGAAGCTCATTGACGCCCGCGCCCGCCGCCCCCTGGCCGCCAACCAGGCGTTCCTCAGGGCCCGCAAGGCCCTCGACACGCCCAAGGGCATCGTCGCCTACCTCAACCTGGCGCAGGTGATCGCCGACCACCGGCCCGTGCTGGACGGCAACCCGGAGCTCCAGCGCCTCTTCGACGCCGTGGGCCTCACCACGGTCCAATGGATCGCCCTCTCGTCCCGCTTCGACGGGCGCGGCATCCGCGACCGCGTACACCTCCACACCGGCGAGCGCCAGCTCGGCCTCATCGGCCTCCTGGGCGGCCTCTCCGCCGGCACCTCCACGGCCGCCCAGGTGCTGCCCAAGGACTGCCCGATCCTCCTCTCCCTCAACTTCAAGGACGGCCCGGAGCTCTGGCAAGGCATCGTGCGCTTCCTCCAGGCGGGCGGCCACGCCGACGGCCTGGCGCGCCTCGACGAGGGCAAGCAATCCGTGAAGCTCCAATTCGGCATCAACTTCGACGACGACTTCGTCGGCGCGCTCGGCGGCGAGGTGTTCCTGGCCGCCAACCCCGACTTCGTGGCCGAGTTCGCCGCCAAACGGCGCGCCCCGACGGCCGACGACTTCGCGTTCATCCTCGGCGCCCGCGTGGCCAAGCCCGAGGCCCTCAAGACCACCATCCACCGCCTGATGGCCGGCCAGCCCGGTGTGGGCCAAGGCATCGAGCGCAGGGTCGAGACCCACCAGGGCATCGAGGTCAACACCCTGCTCCTGCCCGACCCCGAGCGGCGGCCCGCCTATGCGTTCGTGGGCGACTTCTTCCTGGCTGCGAAAAGCGCCGCCATCATCCGCCAGTGCATAGACGCCAGGGCGGCAGGGCAGAGCCTCGCCCTCGCGCCCCGCTTCCGCAACGTGGCCGACGCCATGCCCCTGAAGCATCACGCCGTGGCCTACGCCGACATCGAGGCCCTCGCCGTCGCCCTCCTCGCCGCCGACAAGGAGCCGGCCCCCGGCGAGCCCGCGCGCCCGATCCTTGCGACGCTGGGCCTGCTCGCCGGCCAGCTCCGCGGCGCCTGCGCCGCCCTCACGGCAGGCGAGGACGGCGTGACCTTCGAGGCCTACAGCCGGCCCGGGCTCCTCCCGCTCGCCGGGGCCGTGCTCGGCTTCGCCGAGCGCCGCGCCGCCGCGCCCACGCCCGGCCCGCAGCCCAAGGGTCCCAGACCCGCCGACTTCTGAGCCGCCGGCCCGCTCCTGCAAGTGAGCTTGCAAAATCGGCGAAGGCTGGTATAATCTTCCATGCCGACGCCGGGATGGCGGAATTGGCAGACGCGCTAGGTTGAGGGCCTAGTGGCCGTTTAGGCCATGGGGGTTCGAGTCCCCCTCCCGGCACCACCTGTTCCCCCCTTTCTTACTATTGGCGTCCCGCCCGAGCGGCCAGCTACGCCCGGCGCGCCAGCCGGCCAGCCAGCCGTCTGCCGGCTCCCGCGAGCCGCCGGGCCAGGACCCGGCACGCCAGCACCGTCACCCACAGGCGCCCCCCCACCCGCCGCACGCCGCGCCCCAGGCGCACCGCCCTCCCATCCCGCTCGCGCGCGACCACGCGGCCCAGCACGTCCCGCTCTCCCACGCGGTCGGCGGCGCCGAAGGCGGCGTCGCCGCGGGTGGCCAGGAGCGCCCGGCCGCCCGCCGCGCAGCGTGCCACCACGCGGTGCGCGACCAGTTGGCCATTGCCCACGCGGTGGAGGGCGATGTCGCCCACCCGCAACTCCGCCAGGCGCGCCGGCTCCACCGTCAACACGTCGCCGTCGCGGACCATCGGCTCCATGCTGCGGCCGTGCGCGCGGAAGCGGACCGCCATCCCCCGGCGGAGAAGGTCCTCCGCCAGCTCCGCGAAGCCCGCCTGGTCCATCCGTACCTCTGTCATGCGTTCTGCCCCGGAGACCTGTGTGCCCCCATGTAACACGCGGGCCGATGGACCGTCAAGTGGCGTGGGGCGGCGGCCAGCCGAGCGAGTCCGAACAATCAGACAAGCCGGGCGGGTCCGACAAGCCGGGCAGACAGGCCTGCCCCCCGCCCCCATGCCGTATCACCCCGCCGCTCGCACGGGGGCTGCACGAGGGGCGCCTTGGCGATCCGGGGGCTTCCACGAGGGCGCTTGCCATGCTGTATCACTCTCCGGAAGATACAACTCGCGCGCTTTGGCGATCCGGGGCCTTCCCTGGCGGTCCCTCCTTGGTGTATCACCTCCCCCCCTCAAGGATGATACAGCATGAACTCGGGGGGGCGTCTCTGGATGGCGGATGCCCTTGTCCGAGCACGGCATGTCATGGCCGCCTTCCATTCGTGCAGCGGAACGAAAGCTGTTGACACCAAACCAGCGGCATGGTACAATAATTGCACAAGTGCCGACACGCGGAGCGAACCCAGGTGAGGGCCTGGATGCGTGTGTGTTCCGAGCACTCCGATTCCTGCGCGGGGGAACCCCAGAATGGCGTCGAACCTGTCCGCTACGCGCAAGCGTGGGCGAGGGCGCTACCGCCGCATCGTCACCGCCTGTGTCTCCCTCCTCGTCCTGGGGCTCGTCGCCGTGTGCGCCGTGCGGGCCGTTGCCGGCCTCACCGACACGCGCCTGCCGTGGTCCACCTTCTTCAACAACCCCTACGTCACCTACTACACGATGGACGGCAAGAAGGTCACCGACTTCGAGACCTCCTCGGACCCGACCAATGGAGGGTCCGCCGTCCAGCCCAGCGATATTGACATCGCCTCGGGTTCCCCCAACCCGGGGTCGCCGGGCACCGCGCCGTCTGTCTGGTACGGCTACTACAATGGCGGAACCCCGTGGGACCCCAACGACCCCGCCACCATGAACGACGACCGCCTGTTCTTCCGCCTGCGGGTGGGCTCGAACCCCAAGAACCAGGGCGGGAGCGGCGACAACTTTGTCGCCTATCACTGGAACATCCTCATTGATTCAGACGGCGATGGGTACAAAGAATACTGGCTCGATCTCGACGGCTCCGAACAGCCCGCGCCCCGCCTCAAGCTGATGTACAACAACGACAACACGCAGTTGATGCTGGACCCCACCGGCAGCGAGATCAACCGCTGGATCGCCCTGAGCATTGACACCGACAATCCGCCATACTCCCACACCCGGGCGCTGGCAGTGGGGGACGGTACGACCCAGTGGTTCATTGATTTCCAGATCCCCATGAGCGCCCTGAAGGACAAGTTCGGCAACCAGGTGGTCTACCCCCACACCCCCATCCGTCTCGCCTACTCGACCAGCGCGTCCAACACCGACCCCCTCCAGAAGGACTGGATGGGCTACACCCCCTTCGGCGACATCATCACCTACGGCACGCCATCCATCCGTTTCACCGACAAGACGCTGCTGCCCGACACCCAGTACTATCGCATCGGCGACCAGATCTACGTGGTCACCACGGCGCGAAGCGCCAACCAGAACATGAACGCCGTCGAGACCATCACCGTCTCCGTCACCAACCCCTCGACGGGCGACGTCGAGTGGCTCACCCTGGTCGAGACGGGGGTGAACACCGGCATCTTCTCCAACCGAGGCTCTGCCAGCGACCCCGTCTCGTCGCCCTCCACGGGCAACTTCGGCTGGATACCGTCCGTGAGCCCCAACAACACCGTGGCGGAGACATGGACCGCCACCTACGACAGCGCGAACAGCCGATGGGTCATCTCGGGCACCGTCTCGGGCTTCCAAGGCTATGCCACCGCGGGCACGGCGTTCACCTCGAATAACGGCCAGGTCTCGTTCACCATCTACAAAACCAAGTCCAAGCCTGCCAACGGCGCCACCATCACGTTCCAGACCTATGCCTCGGACCCCCTCTACACCTCCACCGCGCCCGGCACCAACGACGACGGCACCCTCCAGGTGAATGCCGGCGACTGGATCACCACCCGCTACGTGGACAACATCAACAACACCGGCAACTACGACGACTGGGCCCAGATCTACGGGCCCAACGTGCCCATCATCCGCTTCACCCGGGCCGACGGCACCGACGCCACCACCTACCAACTCACCACCGGCACCCCCGCCAGCGACCTCATCTACGTCACCGTAGACCACGCCGCCGCCAACACCAACCCCAACACCGTCCAGACCATCCAGGTCACCATCACCGGCACGAGCGGCGACCTCCAGACCATCACCCTCACCGAAACCGGCCCCAACACCGGCGTGTTCCGCAACACCACCGGGCTGGCCTCCTACGCCAGCAACACCCCTACCCTCAACAACAACCGGTTCGAGGAATACGTCGGCGGCATCGCTGCCGCCACCTACACCTACGGCGCCAACCAGCAGGTGGTGGACTACGCGAACATCATCGTCCCCAACGCCGGCACCGTCGCCTTCGTCAACGGCACCGGGATTCTCGACGTCGAGTTCTACGGAAACAACGACTACATGTGGATCAAGGTGACCGACACCAACTACGACACGAACACGAACCAGCGGGGCGTCATGACCGTGACCGTCACCAACCCCACCACAGGCGACTCCGAGCTGGTCACCCTCTACGAGACCGGCAACGGCACCCACACGTACATGAACACCCTCAACGACCTCCAGACGACGGCCGGCTCGGCGGTCGTGACCTCCTCCTACTACAACTTCCAGGCCAACGGCGTGGTCGCGGGCGACACGTTCCTTATCCTCTCCGGCCCCGACATGGGCACCTACACGGTCCAGAGCGTGAGCGGGAACTCCGTGACCCTCACCACCACCCTCACCACCACCCGCACCGCCGCCAACCCCGTCATCTTCGCCGTCGGCGACGGCACGGAGGACTCGATGCTCCTCCAGGCGAAGCTCAGCGACGGCAGCGT
Organism: Planctomycetota bacterium; assembly: GCA_035384565.1. Taxonomy (NCBI): domain Bacteria; kingdom Pseudomonadati; phylum Planctomycetota; species Planctomycetota bacterium. Next base: position 34,395 of record DAOOIT010000003.1, read on the forward strand.
CGCCGCCAATGACGACTACCTGGAGTCCTACAACACCAACATCCTCGAAGTGCGTTACGTGGACACCAACCCCGCCGGCACCCTCCTCGACACGGCGGTGTTCGGCGCCAGCCCCACCGCGGCCACGATCGCCGGCCTCTCCGCCGCCAGCGAGGGCGGCCGCGTGGTGGTCCAGTGGGAAACCACCTCGGAATACGGCACCGCGGGCTTCCACCTGCTGCGCCTCCACGAGGCCAGCGGCAAGTTCCAGAGGGTCAACAGCCACCTCCTCCCCGGACTCCTCACCGCACCGCAGGGCGGCACCTACCGCCTCGTGGACCCCTCGGCGCAGGCCGGCAAGACCTACACCTATCAGCTCCTCGAGGTCGAAACGCGCGGAACCGAACGAATGCATGGGCCGTACCGCGTCACGGTGCAGGAGGCCCTCGCCGGCGGGGTGGCCTCTGCTGACGACCTCGGGCCGGCCGGCTTCAGCCGGCGCGCGCGGCCGGGCCCGCTGCCCCCCAGCGCCGCGGCGCGCGCGGCGGAGAAGCTCCTGGAGGCCGCGAACAAAGAGGCCAAGAAGGCCGCCAAAGCAGCCGCAGCCGCCGAGGCGCTGCCGAACGTGCCCGACTCGCAGCGCGCCCTCAAGATCGGCCTGAAGGAAGCCGGCCTGTACTACGTCAGCGCCGCCGAAATCGGCCCCGCGCTCGGCATGCAGCCCAGCGCCGTCGCACAAGCCATCCGCAAAGGCAAGCTGGCCCTCACCTGCCGGAGCAGACTCGTGCCCTACCTGCCCGGCCCAGGCAATGCCGGCATCCTCTTCTACGGCCTCCCCGTCCAGAGCATCTACACCGCCGAAAATGTCTACTGGCTGCGCGACGACCGCGGCCTGCTCATGGCCCGCGGCGCCGGCTGCGGCGCTGCCGCAGGCCCCACGCCAGGCACCTTCGCCCACACCGAGCACGCCGAGGTCAACCAGTTCGCACTCACCGCACTCTTCACCGACCCCGAGGCCGACTTCTGGCTGTGGGACTTCGTGTTTGCCACCCCCGGATACACCGCATTCGCCAAGAAGTCGTTCACCATCCTGGCCCCCGACGCCGCGGCCTCGGGCACGGCCACCCTCGTCGTGCGCCTGAAGGGCGCCACATCCACCGACGCCAACCCCGACCACCACGCCCGGATCGCGATCAACGGCACCCTCATCGGCGAAGGCACCTGGGACGGCACGCAGGGGCTCACCCTCACCCTGCCCTTCGGCCAGCAGCTCCTCCAGCCGGGCGCCAACACGGTCACCGTCGAGGCCCTCGCCGACACGGGAGCGGCCTACAGCACCTTCTACGTGGACTCGTTCGACCTCACCTACCAGCGGTTCTACCTGGCTGTGAACGGCAGCCTGCTGTGCGCGGCAGGCGACCGCGACGTGGTGACCGTGGGGCGGTTCGCCAAGCCGGCCATCTCGGTCTTCGACGTGACCGACCCCTGGCAGCCGGTGCTGCTCGAGGGCGCCACCGTGGAAGAGGAGAACGGCAGCTACCTGGTCAGCGTGCCGGCGGCGCCCGGCGGCGTCTACTTCGCGCTCACCCCGGGCGCGATCAAGACCCCCCTGTGGATGGAGGCCGACGTGCCGTCGCGCCTGGCCTGGAAGGGCAACAAGGCCGATTACGTGGTGATCGCGCCCGCCGCCCTGATGGACGGCGCCAAGGCCCTGGCCGCCTACCGCGAGGGCAAGAAGTTCGCCACGATGGTGGTGGACCTCGAGGACATCTACGACGAGTTCAGCTACGGCATCGTGGACCCCCACGCCGTGCAGGCCTTCCTGGCCCAGGCCAAGGGCGGCTGGAAGACGCCGCCCCGCTACGTCGCCCTGGCCGGCAACGGCACCTACGACTACAAGAACTACCAGGGCTTCGGCGACAACCTCCTGCCGCCCCTGATGATGGCCACCGACTACGGGCTCTTCGCCTCCGACGGGCTCTTCGCGCCCGGCGGCATGGCCATCGGCCGCCTGCCCGCCGCCAACGCCGCCGAGATGTCGGCCATGGTCAACAAGATCGGCGCCTACGAGGCCGCCAGCGGCAACTGGACCCGGCAGGTGGTGCTCGCGGCCGACAAGCCCGACCCCGACGCAGGCTTCTTCCCGCAGGACAGCGACGACCTCTCGGGACTCGTGCCCGCGCCCTACGCGGTAGACAAGGTCTACGCCTCGCAACTGCCCCTCGCCATCGCCCGGGCGAAGCTGATCGCCGACCTGAACAGCGGCGCCTACCTGTTCAACTACATCGGCCACGGCAGCGCCACCCAGTTCGGCACCAACACGCTGCTCAGCACGAGCGACGTGGGCGCACTGGCCAACGGCAACCGCCTGCCCGTGGTCACCGCCTTCACCTGCCTGGCCGGCCGCTTCGAGGTGCCGGGCATGCAATGCCTGGGCAAGGCCTTTGTCGTCAAGAGCGCGGGCGGCGGCATCGCCTTCTGGGGCCCCTCCGCGCTGTCCGAGAACAACCCGGCCAAGGCACTGGCCGTGGAGTTCTTCCGCCAGGTGTTCGGACGCCAGGAGGCGGTCCTCGGCGACGCCGTGCTCAAGGCCTCGGCCGCAGGGCCGCAGACGGCCCTCATCTATCAGCTCCTCGGCGATCCCGCGCTGCGCCTGCGCCGGCCGTGAGCAAGACCAGGGAGGGCGCGATGCCCGAACGCGACTGGGCTGCGGTGTTCCGAAAGCGCGACGACGTGGTCACGCGCCAGATCGTCGGCGAGACCATCCTCGTGCCCGTCCGCGGCCAGCTCATCAACATGCAGAAGCTCTTCTGCCTCAACCCCGTGGCCGCCTTCGTGTGGGACCACGTGAACGGCCAGCAAACCCTCGCCGAAATCCGCGACGCCGTGGCCGCGGCGTTCGAGGTCCAGCCTGCCCAGGCGGCGGCCGACCTCCAGGAGTTCGTGGCGGAGCTGCTCGGCGCCGAGTTGATCGAGGAGGGCCCCCGGCCATGTCCTGCCCCCAGCCGGAGCCGCTGAGCGACAGCGAGTTCCTGCGGCGCCTGAACCAGAGGGCCACCGCGCAACGGGTGCCGCTGGCCGGCAGCCTCGCACTCACCGCCCGCTGCAACCTGCGCTGCGCGCACTGCTATCTGCCGCCCCATCGGGACAACGGCGCCCGGCCGACGCGCGAGCTCGACACAGCGGCCTGGCTCTCGATTCTCGACCAGGCGGCGGACGCCGGCTGCCTGGAACTCCTCCTCACCGGCGGCGAGCCGCTGCGGCGCCCCGACTTCCCCGCCCTCTACCGGCACGCAAGGCGCCGCGGGATGCTGGTGACCGTGTTCACGAACGGCACCCTGGTGTCGGACGACACCGTCGCCCTGTTCACGGACCTCCCGCCGCGGCAGATCGAGATCAGCCTCTACGGCGCCACCGCGGAAACGTACGAGCGGGTCACCGGCGTCCGCGGCTCCTTCGAACGCTGCCTGGCCGGCCTCCGCCGGCTGCTCGAGGCGCACCTGCCCGTGAGCCTCAAGACCGTGCTGATGACCCTCAACGTCCACGAACTGCCCGCCCTCCGCCGCCTCGCCCAGGCGCACGGGGTGAAGTTCCGCCTCGACCCGGCCGTCTTCCCGCGTCTCGACGGCGACCCGACGCCGCTCCAGTGGCGCGTGCCGCCCCGCGAGGCCGTGGCCCTCGAAATGGCCGACGAGTTCACCCTGCGCGCCTCGCGCGAGCTCTTCCGCCAGCAGCGCGCGCTCCCGCCTGTGGCCACCCTCTACCAGTGCTCGGCAGGGGTCACCGCCTTCCACGTGGACGCCGACGGCGCCCTGAGGCCGTGCGTGATGGTCGCCCAGCCGTCGGCCGACCTGCGCGCGCAGAGCTTCCGCCGCGCCTGGGAGAGCGTGATCCCGGCCCTCCGCGAGAGGACGCCGCCGCCGGCATTCGCGTGCAGCGCCTGCGACAAGCGCTCCCTGTGCGGCTACTGCCCCGCCTTCTTCGCGCTGGAAACCGGCGCCGAAGGCACCCCTTCGGCCTACCTGTGCGCCCTCGGACAACTCCGCCACGCGGCCATCCTGACCACGACGGGGGAGAGGAACCCTGTGCAACGAGAGGAAGTCCACAATGGACTCTGCAACCCGACGAACGAAGAAACTGGCCTACGAGAAGCCCCGGCTGCGAGCCATTGACCTGGCCGCCGACGAGGTGCTGGCGGTGGGCTGCAAGACCGCCACCCGGTTCGCGACAGGCGCTGTTTCCTGCTGGGCCAACAACTGTAGCCGCGCGGGGTCGTGAGCCCCGCTTCCTGACGAGGCCAGACACATGGCGCCCCGCGCCAGCCTGAACGTTGCCGGCCTCACCCTGGCCCTCGACTCCCCGCGCCGGCTCGACCTCCGGAGCTTCCCCGAGTATTACCGCCCATTCCTCGGCCCCCCTGGAGTGCCCCCTCCTGGGGAGGTCCACATTTCCGTCCGCATGGAAGTGGGCGACCCAGCTCGGCCCTCGGGCGATGTCACCGTCTTCGACACGGGGGACTCGTGGGCGCTCTCGCGCGACAGCGACAGCTACTACCTCAGGCTCCACCCGAACCGCCCCAGCGGGCCGGTGCTGTGGACGGCTGTGATTTCCTGCGACTGGAGGCAGGCCACGGTTCATTGCGGCGCAGCCGCGCTCGACCGCCACGCCGATGTTGCCGCCCTCGCGCCGCCCTTGAGCTACCCCCTCGACCAGCTCCTGTGGATGTACCTGCTCTCCTTCCACCAGGGGGCGCTGGTCCACGCCGCGGGGGTCTCCCTGCGAGGCCAGGGGCTGCTCTTCCCCGGCAAGTCGGGCGCCGGCAAGAGCACGCTCGCCGGCCAGTTGGCGGCCCGCGACGGCTTCCGCGTGCTCAGCGACGACCGCATCGCCGTGCGGGAGGTTGGCGGGCGGTTCCTCGCCTACGGCACCCCGTGGCCGGGCGACCAGGGGGCGGCGCTCAACGAGAGCGCGCCCCTGTGCGCCATCTACTTCCTGCGGCACGCCGAGGCCGATGCGATCGTGCCCTTGTCGCCGCGCCAGGCCGCCGAGCGGCTTCTCCCGGCCACATCCGTCCCCTGGTACGATCCCGAGCCGATGACCCGGGTGGTTCGCGTTCTGGACGCCCTGGTGGCTCGGGTGCCGGCGTTTGAACTCCGCTTCCGGCCCGGCCCCGACGTGGTGGCTCTGCTGGAGGGCCGGACCGCTTGACTGCCGAGGGGGCCGCCGGTGCGCCTCCGGCGGCACTCGGGGGCATTTGACTTTGGCCGGCGATGCCGGTAGGCTCGATGGGAGCAGCCAAGGCCCCGAGAGGTTGCGGGTGGCCCTGCTGCGGTTCCCGACCGCTTCACCCTCACGCGACTCCGAGGCGCCTGGCGCCGGCCAGGAGTTCCCCGCATCCTTCCGCAAGCGAAGGCCGGAGAGCTCCGCAGAAAGGACGCAAGATGGGTCGCCTCCGCATCTCGCCGCGCCGCCACGGGCGTTGCCGCCTGCGCCGTCCCGCCCTCCGCCTGGAGGCTCTGGAGCCGCGGGTGGTGTTGTCGGGCGATCCTTCGGCGCTCGAGGTCCTCAACGCCGCCCCCGCGCTCTTCGCCGCCAATCTGGGCCAGTGGCAGGACCCCTCGGTGCGCTACCTGTTCCAGGGAGCCGGCACCGCGGTGGCCCACACCGAGGGCGGCCCGGTTTTCCTCCTGTCGCGGCCCGAGCAAGGGGCGGATGGCGCGTCCTTCGTCCATTCCACTTCTTTCGCCGTGACCTTCGTGGGTGCCGAAAACGTCGCGCCGGTGGGGCTGGACCCATCGGAGGCAGTCTACAACTACTACGTCGGCGACCCGTCCACCTGGCGCAGCGAGGTGCCCACCTTCGAGACCGTGGGCTACCTGGACCTCTGGGCGGGGGTTGACCTGCTGACCTGGGGGCGGCGCGACGGGCTGAAGTACGAGTTCCGCATTGCGCCCGGCGCCGACCCCGGGCAGATTCGCCTCCGCTACGAGGGCATCGAGGGCCTGTGGCTGGACGACAGCGGCGCGCTCCACGTCGTCACCCCGCTCGGCGAGGTGGTGGATGACGCCCCGTTCATCTACCAGGAGATCGGCGGCGAGCGCGTGCAGGTGGCGGGCGCCTTCCTGCTCGCAGACGCCTGCACGCTCTCTTTCGCGATCACGGGGTCCTACGATCCAGGGTTCACGCTGGTGATTGACCCCACGATCGCCTGGTCGAGCTACCTGGGCGGCGACGGCGACGACTTCGGCATCGGCGTCGCGGTGGACACTTTGGGCAACGCGTTCCTCACGGGCACCACGGCCACGCCCCCGCCGCAGTTCCCGACCACCGGCGGCTTCGACACCACGCTCGGCGGCACCTCCGATGCGTTCATCACGAAGGTGAGCGGCGCCGGCAGCCTGCTCTGGTCCACCTATCTGGGCGGGTCCGGCACCGAGGCGGGCTACGGCATTGCCGTGGACGGGTTGGGGAACGTGTTCGTGGTGGGCAGGACCACCTCGTCGGACTTCCCGACCACCGGCGGCTTCGACACCACGCTCGGCGGCACCGAGGACGCCTTCATCACCAAGGTGAGCGGGGCGGGCGCGCTGCTCTGGTCCAGCTACCTCGGCGGCTCAGGCAAGGATAGCGCCTCCAGCGTCGCCACCGACGGCTTCGGCGACGCATTCGTCGTCGGGTACACGGAGTCGTCGAACTTCCCCGCGACGGGCGGCTTCGACACGGTGCTGAGCGGCACCTCGGATGCGTTCATCACGAAAGTGAGCGGCACAGGCTCCCTGCTCTGGTCGAGCTATCTCGGGGGCACGGCCAGCGAGGGCGCCAACCGCGTCGCCGTTCAGTCCGGGAACGCCTACATCATCGGCAGCACCACCTCGTCGGACTTCCCCACGACGGGCGGCTTCGACACCAGTCTGGGCGGCCTCAAGGACGCCTTTGTGGCGAAGGTGACCGGCGGCGGGAGCCTGGCCTGGTCGAGCTACCTCGGGGGCTCGGGCCTGGACGATGGCTACGGCATCGCCGTGGACGGCTTGGGCGACGTATTCGTCACGGGCGAAACCGCCTCGTCCGACTTCCCGGCGGCCGGCGGCTTCCAGACCATCTATGGCGGCGGCACAGCCGACGGCTTCGTCGCCAGGATCAACAGCGCCGGCAGCCTGCTCTGGTCGAGCTACCTCGGCGGCTCCGGCTACGACTACGGCGACAGCATCGCCGTGGACGGCTCGGGCGACGCCTATGTCACGGGCGAGACGGGTTCCACGAACTTCCCCACGTCGGGCGGCTTCGACACCAGCCTGGGCGGCACCCAGGACGCCTTTGTGGCCAAGGTGAGCGCCGCGGGGGCGCTGGTCTGGTCGAGCTATCTGGGCGGCTCGGCCGGCGACGTGGGCTGGGGCATCGCCGTGGACGGTTCGGGCGACCTCTTGGTCACCGGCTACACCACCTCCACCAACTTCCCCGTATCCGGCGGCTTCGATACCACGCACGGCGGCTATGCCGACGTGTTCATCACCAAGGTGAGCACGGCGGCCGCGAACCACGCCCCCACATTGACCACCGTGAACGTGCTCACAGGGGCCGCCGAGGACCAAGACTACACGATCACCTATGCAGCGCTCGCGGCAGCCGCGGATGAGGCCGACGTGGACGGCGACCCGCTGAGCTTCCGTGTGGAGGCCGTGACCAGCGGCACGCTGACCAAGGGCGGCGTGCCGGTGACGCCGGGAGCCACGCTGCTCTCGGCCGGCGAAAGTCTCGTGTGGCATCCGGCTGCCAACGCCAACGGCACGCTCCAGGCGTTCACCGTGCGGGCCTGGGACGGCCAGGCGGCCTCGGCCACGGCGGTGCCGGTGAGCGTGCAGGTGGCGGCTGTGAACGACGCACCGAGCTTCACCAAAGGAGCCGACCAGACCACGAACGAAGATGCGGGCCTCCGCACCATCGCCGCGTGGGCCACCAACATCAGTCCCGGACCCGCGGATGAGGCGGGCCAAACCGTGGACTTCCTGGTCACGAACGACAACAACGGCCTCTTCTCATCCCAGCCCGCAATCGCCGCCAACGGCACCCTCACCTACACGCCGGCGCCGAACGCGCACGGCATCGCCACCGTCACCGTGCGGCTCCACGACGACGGCGGCACGGCCAACGGCGGCTCCGACACCTCGGCGCCTCAGACCTTCACCATCACGGTGAACCCCGTGGCCGACACCCCGTCGGTCACCGACGCCACGACGGACGAAGATACGCAGACCTCCAGCGGGCTGGTCATCTCGCGCAACGCCGTAGACGGGCCAGAGGTGACACACTTCAAGATCACGGGGATCACGGGGGGAACGCTCTACCAGAACAACGGGACAACCGCCATCCCCGACGGCTCGTTCATCACCTTCGCCCAGGCAAACGCGGGGCTGAAGTTCACGCCTGCGCCCAACTCGACCGCGCCCGGCAGTTTCACGGTACAAGCTTCCACGGCCAACGACGACAGCGGCCTCGGCGGAGGCACCGTCACGGCCACCATCACGGTTAACCCCGTGAACGACCCCCCCACGGCGGACGCCCAGAACCTGAGCACGGCCGAGGACACCCCTCTCGCGATCACCCTCACGGGCAGCGACGGCGACCCCGAGGCGGTGCAGACCCTGACCTTCGCCACCGCAACAGGCCCCAGCCACGGCACCCTGAGCGGCTTCAACCCCGCGACCGGCGCGGTGACGTACACGCCGCACGCAGACTACCACGGCCCCGACAGCTTCACCTTCACAGTGACGGACGACGCTCTGGCGGGCGCCCCAGCGGGCCTCGCGAGCGCCCCGGCCACCGTGAGCCTCACGATCACCCCTGTGAACGACCCCCCCACGGCGGACGCCCAGAACCTGAGCACGGCCGAGGATACCCCTCTCGCGATCACCCTCACGGGCAGCGACGGCGACCCCGAGGCGGTGCAGACCCTGACCTTCGCCACCGCAACAGGCCCCAGCCACGGCACCCTGAGCGGCTTCAACCCCGCGACCGGCGCGGTGACGTACACGCCGCACGCAGACTACCACGGCCCCGACAGCTTCACCTTCACAGTGACGGACGACGCTCTGGCGGGCGCCCCAGCGGGCCTCGCGAGCGCCCCGGCCACCGTGAGCCTCACGATCACGCCTGTGAACGACCCCCCCGTGGCGCAGCACGCGGTCTTCAGCGTCGCCGAGGGCGGGAGCCATTCCGGCAATCTCGTCGCCACCGACGTGGATGGCGACCCCCTGACCTACGCAATCGTCGCCGGGCCGAGCCACGGGACTCTGACGGCCTTCGACACGGCCACCGGCGCGTTCACCTACGCGCCCACCGGCACCTACAACGGCCCCGACAGTTTCACATTCAAGGCCGACGATGGCACCGTGGACTCCAACGAGGCGACCATCACGATCACCGTCACGCCTGTGAACAATGCCCCCGTGGCGCAGAACGGCGCATTCGATGTGGCCGAGGATGGCCGCCACACAGGCAGCCTCGTGGCCACCGACGTGGACGGCAACCCTCTTCACTACGCGATCGTCACCGGCCCAGCCCACGGCACGCTCACGGCCTTCGACCCGGCCACCGGCGCCTTCACCTATGAACCCGCCCCCGACTATCACGGCCCCGACGCCTTCACCTTCAAGGCCAACGATGGGGCCGCGGACTCCAACCCGGCCACCGTGTCCATCACGGTCACGCCTGTCAACGATGCGCCCGTATTCCAGGGCCTGCTCCCCACGGACCCGACCGTGATGTTCGCAGGCCAGATATTCGCCTTCACCTTCTCCTCCAGCGACGTGGACGGGGATTCGCTGACCTACAGCCTCGTCTCCGGCCCATCCTGGTTGAGCATGGACCCTGAGACGGGTGCCCTGAGCGGCATGCCCACCCTGCGGGCGCACCTCGGCACCCGTTCCGTCACGGTCCGCGTGAGCGATGGCCAGGGAGGCTCCGACGAGCACATCTTCCAGATCACCATCCAGGGACAAGTCATCGCGCTGGGCAGCGCCATCCCCGCTCCACTCACGAAGGTGACGTTCACCGATGCCAGCGGCGACCTCGTGAGCGTCGGCGCGAAGGCCAAGGTCGGGGCCTTCTACCTCGTTCGCGGCGTGGCCCAGGGGGCTCCCCTCACCACGCCGGCCGACCTGGTCGCCATCGAAGGCGAGGGCACGGATGCCAAGGCGGGCCTCAGCCTCAAAGTCTCCTCCCCCGTGAAGGCGCCGCTGCCCGACACCTCTGTGCGCGATATCGTGGTCACCGGCTCGTTCAGCCTGTCGGCGGCCACGCTGAACCTGCTGGGCAACATGACCGTCACGGGCGGCCTTGGCAAGTTCACCCTGGGGAACGTCGCCGGCCAACACCTCATCACCATTGGCACCGACCCGCTGGCGAAGCCGGCCAGCCTGGTGCTCGGCCGGGTGCAGGACACCACCCTGAACCTGCGGTCGCCGCTCAAGGCGCTCTCGGTGATCGAATGGCTCGACACGGATGCGACGCCCGACCAGGTGATCGCGCCCTGGATTGGCAGCCTGATCACCCGCGGCTCCAAGACCGTGGGGGGGCCGGCAGGGCATTTCGAGGCGGACCTGGTGCTCAGCGGGGCTGGCGCCACCAAGGGCACTCTGGGCAAGGCGACAATCGCCGGTTCCGTGACACGCAGCGCGTGGACGATCGTGGGCAGCGTCGCGTCGGTCTCGGTCCGCGGCCACTTCACCAACAGCACCCTCGTGGCCGACCTGCTCGGCTCCGTTGCCATTGGCGGGGCCATCACTGAGAACGGAGCCGATGGGGACACCGATGTGATTCGAGCCACGTCGGGCGGCTTCGCGCTCCGGGACGCTACGGGGAGCTGGTGGATTGATGCGGCCCAGGACCATTGGTTCGGCACCCTGCGCGCATTTGTCGGCTGAGCCGCCCCGGGCGCGCGAGACGCGGGCGAAGTGCCGACACGAAGAAGGCGCCCTAATCAGTTCCCGTGCCTGCTCCGTAAGCGCAGGCCGGGCAAGTGGATGCAGCATTGCCAAGTCCCCAGTTGGCGAGATCAGGCCGCACCCTGAGAATTCGCTCGGGCTTACTTGACATTTGTCAGCGCGCCTGCTACGATCAAGTGTGAGCCAGGCGGTGATTCGCTTGAGATCAAGGTCCACCGTCTGGCCGAGCGGGGGTGGGCACGGGATGAGCACAAGGGGCGACAGGGGGAATAGCTGCGAGTCGGTTCATCCGCTTTCTGATGAGTCACGCCCTCTGTGCGAGAGTGCTCTCGAGAAGCCGCCAGGCCTGAACTCTCCCCCGTATCCTGCGTATTCGATGCGCCCTGCGAGGGCACCGCTTGCACCGCGCCTTCCCTGGGCGTTGCGCCGATGGTCTCTGAGCGCCCTGGCCGCGCGCCGGCGCGGGAATTCGATAGGGGTGAAGGTCGTGCGACACCACTGGTCTGTGGCCGCGGCGCTGGTGCTTACGCTTGCCACAGGGGCCCTCGGTGGGCTATTCCCCCCGGCCGACCTCCTCGTGCAGAACCAACTGCCCACCGGCAACTGGTACACCGACGAACGCCAGTGGGAGACCGGCTACATGATCCCCGGCCTCGTGCGCGTGCACGAGCTGAGCCAGGGCTGGGGCGGCTATGCGAATGAGTACAAGAACAGCGCCGAACTCGCCGGCATGTGGGTGCTGAACAACCGGCCTCTGGTCCCGGGCGGCAGCGTCAACCCCTACAACCTTCTGCCATTCCCCAATGGCTCCAACCCCCCCAGCAATGTCACGCACCAGCTCCTGGGCGAAGAGGCCTACGCCTTCCGCCGCCTCAGCGAGATCAACGCGAATCCGTCGGGGAACCTCTGGCGCTCGGAGATCACCAACTTCTACGGCGATGTCTCCAGCCTCTATCCCGGCAGCACAGCGGGCTATGCCTCGGCGATTCGAGCCTACAACGAGATCACCATTGCGACCGACATGATCGCCCACCACGTCATGGCCGCCGACTACGTGGGGGCGACCGACCTGGCCACCTGGCGCACCGAGCTCATCGCCAGCCTCGCCATGGTGGACAACTCCGCGTACTTCCCCGTCCTCGCGCTCGGCAGCGCCCTGTGGGCGCTCGCCTCGACCGCCGGCGGACTGGATAACACGCCAGTCAAGCCGACCGCCGTCTTCGGCGATGTGTGGTGGGACTACGTGGAAGGCGAGCCGATGGAACTGATTGACCTCCCCTGGTTCCTCGCCTCGCACCAGGAACCCGCGACCGGCACCTTCTACTGGAGGTTCGACCACGCCGTTGACGCCGATACGGGGTGGGCGTACGGATTCACCGAGGACACCGTTTTCGGCGCCCTCGGGCTTCAGGCGGCCACCGTCTACGGCAACGGCCTGTGGGGGACCTGGGACGTCGAGGTCAACGCCGCCATCTACTCGGTGCTCCGCGGCTTCAACTACTGGGAAGAGGGCATGCGCGAGCACCTGTGGACGACCGCCTACTCGGGCTATAACTACATGTACGCCGCCGAGGGCCTGCGCCTGGCCATCCCCGAGCCTGCGTCCCTGCTCCTGGTCGCAGGCGGCCTCTCGGCCCTTGTCGCCAGAAGGCGCCGCCAGCGTGCGGGGAGGGCGAGCTGTTGAGTTCCCGCAGCCGGGTCTACGGCGCAGCGAGGTGGTAGAATGAGCCGAGTGACTGGGCTATCCAGGCCGCTGGTGCGGGGTCGTCTGCTGGCGGCCGCGTGCTGGATGCTTCTGGTTCTGGCGGGCTGGGGCCAGGCCGGGGAGACGGCGGGGCAGCCGCCCTGGTGGATGGGCAACCCCGAGGCGTTCGCCTTCGACCCCTTCAGCCTGGCGACCGACCCTGCGTTGCTTTCGCTCTATGACTCGCTCTTTGGGACCACGTTCTCCGGCACTCGAACGGCCTCGAAGCCGAAGGATGCCGCAACGCCGACGGCGCCGGCCTCCACACAGACGAGGACTTCCGCCTTGGTTCCGGCCGCTTCGGACCCTGCGCCGCCTGCCGCGGCCCCGAGTGGCAGCGCTGCACCCACGGGCGACTCTGGTGACCTTACGGTGGTTCGCCACGCATTGCTGATTGATGCGCGGCCGCCCAAGCGCACGCCAGTTCTGCCGCCGTGGTGATACCCGCTGGAGCGCCCGGTAGCCGCCCGGGCGGCTGGGTGGTGTAACAGCACAGGGGTAGCCCGGCGCGGCGGCTCCTCTCTGAACGAGCGGGTAGCCTATGTGGTGGTTGGAGCCCTCGCGTCGAGAGCCGATGCGTTCCGATGGGGGCATCGCTGGAGAGTTGTGCATCCGCCGTGGCGTTTCTCCATGCGATGGCCGGCCGCCCACGGAGGATTGCCGGGTGCCAAGCAACTGGCGCGCAAACGCCTGGGCAAGTCTGCTGGCCATGGCCCTGCTCCTTCTTTCGGCGGGCCTTGCCGGGTGTGCGCGACCACTCGTGGCGACGGGCGAGCAACTGGCCCGCTTCAACGCGGCGGGCCCCACAGTTCCTGCCATCAGCCCCGGCGAGCTTCCCGAAGCCAAGCCTCTCGCCTCGCCCTATCGCGTCGTGGCCGGCGACGTGCTCGAGTTCCGGCTCAAGATCACCCAGGATGCCCCCGAGTCGGCGGCCCAGCCGCCGCCCAGGCAGGAAAGCGACGCCGGCCGCAACGACAGCCAGGCAGCCGCGAGGCGTCCGGACCTGTACCGCGTCTGCCCCGGGGATGTGCTCGATCTCGCGATGCCCTCGGTCTTGCGTGGCATTGGCGAGGCCGGCGACAGGGCGGCTTCCTATGCCTGCCGCGTGAGCCAGGAGGGGAGCATCTGGCTCCCCGTCGTCGGCGAGATGCCCGTCGCAGGCAAGACCCTCCTCGAGATCGAGACAGCTGTGACCGCCGCGTACTTCCCAAAGTACGTGAAGAACCGCCCGGCGGTGATCGCCCGCGTCTCCGAGCGAGGGACCTCCGTCCTCTCAGTGGTCAGCACCGCGGCGGGCCCCGCCGCGGCGCGCGACCCGTTTGCCGACAGCATCCTGTGCCGGGTCACAGACGAGGGGATGGTTCGTCTGCCTCTCGCCGGCAGTGTTCCCGTGGCGGGCAAGTCGGTGGCCGAGATCGAGGCCGCCGTGGCTGCCGCCTACTATCCGAAACACCTCAGTTCACCCCCGAGCGTTCTCGCCCGCGTCGCCGACTACCGCGTGGCCACGGTCTATGCAATAGGGGCCATCGGGTCGCCCGGCCGCTACGAGCTCCGCAGCAATGAGCTCGAGCTGGCCGTGCTCCTGGCGAAGGCGGGTGGCATCGGGGTCGGCCGGACGGCATCGGGCGTCGGGGCCGGGGGGGCCAAGGTCATCCGCATCCGCCACGCCGGCCAACCGCGCGAGGCGAAGCCGCTGGAGGTGCCGGTCAGGGACCGGAACATCCCCATCGCCAATGTGGCCCTTCAAGACGGCGACACCGTGGAGGTCGAGCACTTCGACGACCCGCTCTTCACGGTCACGGGGCTGGTCATGAGCCCTGGAGTGCACCCGTATCCGCCGGGCGCGAAGTACACCCTGCAACAGGTGCTGGCGATGTCGGGCGGCATTGATACGCAGGCCGGCCCGCGCTACGCCACCATCTATCGCCAGGATGGCAACGGGAAGACAATCGCCGCCGAGTTCCGAATCGGGGGCAGGACCATGGTGGATGCCTCCGAAGTGATTGTCAAGCCAGGCGACGTGATCTGCCTGGAGCACTCGTTCCGGACCCGGTGGAACAAGTTCTGGGCCACCGTGCTGCACTTCGGCGCCGGCGCCTATGCCACGGTGCCGATCACGACGACCTCCTCGCGCTGAGCCGTTGTGCGAGCGGGGCGGCGGTGGGCGCGGCTTACGGCGGATGCTGCCGCCGGAGGACGTTCAGGATGGGCGAGCCCGCGAATGCAGGCAACGCGATCGGCAGGCTCGAAGGGCCGCTGCCCGTGCAGGGGGCTCCCGCGGAACACGGCCGGCCCTCCTTGCTCCACACCCTCTGGCGGCGCCGCCTCATCGTCGCAGCGGCGATGGTAATCTCCCTCGTCCTCGGGTGGGTGCAGCTCAACAACACCACCCCGCTCTACACGAG
The DNA here is from genome assembly GCA_035384565.1 of Planctomycetota bacterium. Lineage (NCBI taxonomy): Bacteria > Pseudomonadati > Planctomycetota > Planctomycetota bacterium. The sequence continues at coordinate 49,463 of DAOOIT010000003.1, forward strand.
CACGTCACGCCTCTACGTCGAGCGGAGCACCCCGAAGATCATCCCCGGCACCGAGGAGTTGACGTTCGGGCCGTGGAACTACCTCAACACCCAGTGCGCACTGTTCAAGTCCACCCCGATTGCGGCCAGCGCGCTGGAGCGTCCCGGAATCCGCGATCTCCGCACCTTCGCCGGCATGAGCAACCCCGTGGGGTACCTGAAGGCCATCCTCCGAGTGGGGTTGGGCAAGGACGATGACATCATCAGCGTATCGCTGGAGTCGCCCTACCCGGAGGAGGCGGCCCAGATCGTGAATGCCGTGGTGGACGCCTATGTGACCTACCAGAGCGCCAGCCGGCGGAGCACGGCGGCCGAGGTCCTGAAGATCCTCCAGCGGGAGAAGGCCCGCCGCGAGGCAGAACTGGCCGCCGCCCTCAAGGCGATGACGGATTACCAGAAGTCGAACGACCTCCTCGCCTTCCAGGGCAGCGACGGGAGCTTCATGTCCAGGCGAATGGAGAGCTACTCATCGGCCCTGATCGCGGTCCAGAGCGAACTCCTCGATGCCCTCGCCGCTGTCCAGGCGGCCAAGGAAACCCTGGAGGACCCGACCCGGTTCCTGCGCTTCGTGGAGTTGCGCCGCCTGGGCGGGCGGGACGGCCTCGGGGCGCCCGAGGAGGCATTGCTGCGCGCGGACGTGGCCCGGCTGGAACTCCAGTTGCGCGAGATGAAGCTGGAGTGCACCGACACCCACCCTGGTGTGGTGGCCCTCGAGAAGAAGCTTGCCGAACAGAGGCAACGGCTGATGGACCTCGAGAAGCGTCTCGCGGAAGCCGAGCTGCTGGCGGCTACGCGCCGATTGGAGGCGCTGAGGGATAGAGAGGCCCAGATTCGCAAGTCATTCGAAAGCCAGCGCCAGGAGATGGTGGACCTCAACGCCCAGGTGGCCCAATTCACGAGGCTCCGGTCTGAGTGGGAACAAGCCAAACGGGTGTGTGAGGCGATTGATGACCGTATCCGGCAGATCAACGTCAATGAGGATACGGGGCTGCTGAGTATCACCATCCTGGAGGTCGCCACCCCTGCGGGAGCGCCGAGCAGCCCTAACCGGCAACGCACGATGGCCATGGCACTGCTCGTGGGGGTGATGGTTGGCGTCGGCCTGGCGGTGGCCCTCGACTGGCTGGACCAGAGAATCCACTCCGCCGACGATGTCACGAACACCTTGGGTCTGCCGATCCTGGGCATGATCCCCCAGATGCCGGCGAGGCAGGACCTGTCGGCCCGCGGCCAGGTCGTGGAGCTCGAGCCGACCTCGCATGCCGCGGAAACCTACCGCACGATCCGGACGGCCATCTACTTCGGCGTTCCCGACGGGCAGGCCAAGAGGATCGTGGTCACCTCCCCCGAGCCGGGCGACGGCAAGACCACGCTGGTCAGCAACCTCGGCATCGCCATGGCCCAGGCAGGGCAGCGCACGCTCATCATTGACGGCGACTTCCGCAAGCCGATGCAGCACCGAATCTTCAAGGTCGAACGCGAACAAGGCATCTCCAGCGTGCTGGCGGGAAGGGAGCCCCTGGATGCCGCCATCCACCACACCGAGGTGAAGTGCCTCGACATCCTGCCGACGGGGCCCACACCGCCCAACCCATCGGAGATGCTCAACAGCCAGGCGTTCGCGGATGTGCTCGAGCAACTGTCCACGCAGTACGATCACATTCTGATCGACTCGCCCCCCGTCATGCCCGTGACGGACGCCCGCATCCTGGGCGCCATCTGCGACCAGACCATCCTCACCGTCCGGGCCGAGAAGTCGCACCGAAAGGTCGCCGAGCGCGCGTGCCAGGGCCTCAACGACGTGGGGGCGCACATCCTCGGAGTCGTGATCAACGCCGTGCCGCGCAAGGAGGACCGCTACTACCACTACAGCGGCTACGGCTACTACTACAAGTACGGCTACGGCTATGGCTATGGGCACGAGCGGCGGCGGAGGAAGAAGGCAAAGGGAGGCGAGGAACACGTCGGCAAGCCTGAGGCTCAACTGCCGACGGCCTCCCCGCGCTGAGGGTAGCCCATGCCCCACGTCACCTCAACCGCCCCGGCACCTGCGCAGCAGCGTCGTCTCGAATCCTACGCAGCGACCGAGAGCGTGGACGTGCATTGCCATTGCCTGCCCGGCCTGGACGACGGCCCCACCACCCTGGATGAGGCGCTGGGGCTGTGCCGCGCTCTTGTGGCCGACGGCGTGACCACGGCGATCGCCACCCCGCACCAGCTCGGGCGCTTCGACGGCCATGTCGCCGCGAGCGCCATTCGTCAGGCCGTGGCGGCTCTCGCCCTGACGCTCGACGAGCAGGGAATCCCGCTCCGCGTGGTGCCCGGCGCCGACGTTCGCGTGGACGAGCGCATCCCCGCTCTGCTCGATGCGGGTTCCGTGCTGACTCTGGCCGACTCGGGGAAGTACCTTCTCCTGGAACTGCCGCACGAGACCTTGCTGAACATCGCGCCCCTCCTCGCCCAGCTCACGGCCCGCGGCGTCACTCCCATCCTGTCGCACCCCGAGCGCAACCCCCTCCTGGCCCGGGAGCCGAACACGGTATTCCCGTGGCTGGAGCAGGGCGCCCTGCTTCAGATCACCGCGGCGAGCCTGCTCGGGCGGTTCGGCCCGGTCGCCGAGCGAGCCGCCTGGCGTTGGCTGGCCTCGGGCGCGGCCTCGATAGTGGCCAGCGACGCCCACGGCGCCGCCGAACGACGGCCCTGCCTGACCGAGGCCATCGGGGCCATCGCCCAGCGACTCGGCCGCCCCGCGGCGCAACGCGTCTGCCTTCTCAACCCGATGCACGTTCTGGCGGGAGAGCCGATCCTCCCCGTTCGGCCCGCTCTCCGCCGTGGGAATCAGCGATGGGCAGCCGACTGATCCCCATTGACGAGGTCGATCCCCCCCAGAGTCGGCTCGATGCGGCCATCCACTGGACGCTCGTCGCCTTGCTCCTCTTCCTGCCGCTGGCCTTTGGCACGGTGCAGGCGTGGAGCGAGTTCGTCTATGTCGCCGGCGCCGGCGTCCTCGGCCTCTGCTTCGCGCTGAAGCTGCTCGTCCAGCGCGACGTGGCGGTCGTCCGCACGTGGGCCTACGCTCCCATCCTCCTGACCCTGCTTCTGGCCGTTGTCCAGCTCATTCCGTTGCCCACGGGTCTCGTGCGCGTGCTCTCGCCGAACACGGCCGCCATGAAGGCTCAGCTTCTGGCCGACCTCTCCGGCGAGGGGCCGCGCGCGATGGCCCTCAGCTTCTACGCCCAGGCCACGAGGCACGACCTGCGCCTTCTCCTCGCGGCGGCGGTCGTGTTCGCGGTCGTGCTGAACGTGTATCGGCATCCCGACCAGATCAAGCGGCTCCTGGCCTCGGCGGCGGCCATCGGCGGGGGCATCGCCCTCCTGGCGCTCGCCCAGAACGTGTTCGGCAACGGCCGAATCTATTGGACGTACCCCACCTATGGAAACGTGGCCGCCTCGGGTCCGTTCGTCTGCCATAGCCACTATGGACAGTTCATGAACCTCTCGATCGGCGCCGCCCTCGCCCTCCTGTTCGTCCGACTCCACGAGAGTTTCGGCCACGGCCCGGTCCGCTTCCCCGAGGTCGTCGAGCGCCTGAGCAGCCCCGAGCTACGCGTCGTCTGGTACCTGGCCGCAATGGTGGTGCTGGGCGCGGCCACCCTCTTCCTGTCGCTGACGCGCGGCGGCATGGTCTCCCTGCTCATCGCGGGCGGGTTCACCGGGCTGGTGACGGCCTCGCGGCGGACCCTGAGAGGGCGAGGCCTGATCCTCACGGGGCTCGCCCTCAGTGCCTTCGCCGTGGTGCTCTACATCGGCTTCGACGCCGTCTACGACCGCCTGGCCACCCTGCGTGGGCTGCATGGCTACGGCGGCCGCTGGGAGGTCGTGAAGAACCTCGCGGTCTCCTTCACCCGATTCCCCCTGGCCGGCACGGGGCTGGGAACTCACCAGGTCGTCTACCCCATGTTCGACCGGTCCATGGCCCCCGACGTCGCCTCCCACGCCGAGAACGAGTACGCCCAGGCCGCCGAGGAGATGGGAGTGCTCGGCCTCGGGCTCTTGCTGGCGTTCCTGGCCATCGTGGGGGCGGCCTACATCCGCAGCGTGCGCCGCCTGCGGTTCCCGATCCGCTCGGCGGCCCTGGGCCTCGGCTTCGGGCTGATGGCGATCCTGGTCCACAGCTTCAGCGATTTCGGCCAGCATCTGCCGGCCAACCACTGCCTCGCGGCGATCTCGTGTGCACTCCTGCTCAACATCGCGCGCGTGGGGCACACCAGCCGCTCCGACGAGGGCGCCCGCACGGGTCTGACGGCATCGCCGATCCTTCGCGCCGTGCCTCTCCTCGCGATCGCGGGCATCTGGACGTGGTCCCTCGCGGGTTCGATCGCGGCCTGGCGGGCGGAGGAGCGCTGGGCCAGGGTCACCAGGCTCGAGGCCGCGTTGCGCAAGAAGAACTGGCAGGGAACCAACGAGGACTACGTGGCCCTCCTCAAGGAGGCCGAGGCCGCCGTCGCGGCGGAGCCCGACAACATCGAGTACCAGTACTGGCTCGGCGTCTACCGCTGGCGGTCCATCAGCCGCATCACGAACCCGAAGACGGGCGAGATGCTGGTCAGCAAGAGGCACGCGCGCAGGATTGTGGCGGAACTCAACCAGGCTCGCGCGCTCTGCCCGACCTACGGGCCCGCCTACAGCACGATCGGCCAGATCGAAAAGTTCGTGCTCGGCGACCCTTCGGGCGCCGACCGCATCCGCCTGGGCCACAAGCTTGCCCCCTACAACCCCACCGCGTGTTACCTTGCCGGCCTGGTGGATGCACTCGAGGGCGACCACGAGGCGTCGCTGGAGAAATTCCAGCGCTGCCTCCAGGCCGAGGGCGGATCGTTTCGCGCCATGGCCGACGTCTATCTGCACCAGGTGAGCCGGCCCGACCTCGCCGTGATCCTCGCGGGGGACGACGTGGGGCGCCTGCTCTACGTTGCCGACGCGCTTCACGAGATGCCCGACCAGCAGGAACTGGCCACCGCCGTCCGCGAACAGGTCTCGAAGGCGCGAGCGGCCGCCGTGCAGGCCCTCAAGACGCAGTGCGACAAGCCGGGCGTTTCGCCCGCCACCCTGGCCGCCGTCGCCGCCATCTGGCGGCAGGAGAAGAACCCCCGCGCCGCCATCGAATGCTATCGGCGAGCGCTGGCGCTGGACTACGGCCAGGTGGGCTGGCGCATGGAGCTCGCCCAGCTCCTTGCGGAGGCAGGCCATGTTTCGGAAGCCAGGCACGAGGCCCGCGTGTGCCTGCGGCTCAGGCCGCAACTGGCCAGCGCCCAGAAGCTGCTCGAAAGCCTGAGCGTCCTTCCCGACGCGCCGGACAGCAAGTAGCTCTCGGAGCCGCCGTCGGACAGGGGGCGGGCGGGTGTGGCCGAGCATGGCCTTCAGCCCCGACGCCTGCGCCCCCGATCGTCGCCAGTGTCCTGGAAACCAGACACGGCGCCACCATGCCGGCTCGGCCCTGCCGCCGCCGGGAGCTGAGCCAGTATGGCGCCTGGGCGATTCAGCCAGCTCTGCGAGCTTCCCGCCCATACTTGCTCACTTTCCTCCCCCTCTGGGTTGAGCAAGTACGGCGCTTTGGCGATCCGGGCGGCTCTACGGCCTTCCCGCCCATACTTGCTCAAATCCCTCCCCCCTCAGTTGAGCAAGTATGGCGCGCAGGTGTGCCGAGACCTTCCGCGGCCGTTCTCGCCTATCCGTATCCCTTTCGCTCTCACAGGGTGATACAGGAGAGGAACTGCCAGCACTCCGACGCCTCCCTGGCGCGCGTGGCCAGGGCCGGAGGCCACGGTGTGGGCCGCGCGATTGACTCAGCCAAGCCAAGGCGCTAGCATCAAGAGGGGCGCCCTCCCATCCCCGACTCGGTCGCCCCCAGAGCTTAGGAGGCGATGGCGATGCCGATGTATGAGTTCCTGTGTGAGGACTGCAATCGGGTCTTCGACTTCCTCGCGCGCACGCCCGAAGCATCGAAGCGCAAACCGGCGTGCCCCAAGTGCGGCGGCAAGAGGATGACCCGGCTCGTCTCCCTGTTCGCGGCCGGGCGCAAACACGCCGAGCGTCCCAGGGCAGCAGAATCCCCCGCGCCCGATGCGGCCGACGACCTGAGCCCGGCGCAGGAAGCGCGCATGGAACGCACGATGGCCGAACTGGAGCGCGACATGGAGTCCATTGACGAAAACGACCCGCGGCAGTTGGCCGCCGTCATGCGGCGGCTGTCCGACGCCAGCGGCGAGAGCCTGGAGCCGGAGATGGACGAGATGATCCGCCGCCTCGAGGCGGGCGAGGACCCCGAGAAGGTCGAGGAGGAGATGCAGGACGCCTTTGGCGAGGAAGGCCCCGGCGGCGCAGGCGGCGCGCCGAGCCACGACGACGGCCTCTACGACCTGTAGACCGCCTCCGACCCGCATCGGCTGCCCCAAGGGAGTCGCCTCGCGAGGCCAGGCCGCAATGCCCGAAACCCCACCCTACAGCCGCGAGGCGGAGCTCCTGCTCTGTTGCGCACGCACCCGCCTTGAGCCTGGCGTGGCGGGCAGGCTCACGGCCCTGGTCGCAGAGGGAATCCACTGGCCGCGGCTGGTGGCCCTGGCCCACTCGAACGGGGTGGCCCTGCTCCTGCACCGCAGCCTGGCGGCCGCCTGCATCCACGCCGTGCCCGAAGCCATCCTCGGGGAGCTCGCTGCCCATTGCCGGGCCAACATGCTTCGCAGCCTGCTCATGACAGCCGAACTGCTGAGACTCCTGGAACTGTTCGCCGCGCACGCGATACGCGCGGTGCCCTTCAAAGGCCCCGTGCTGGCCGCCGTGGCCTACGGGGACGTCGGCCTGCGCGAGTTCTACGATCTGGACCTCCTGGTCCGCAGGCGCGATCTGAAGCCCGCCCGACGGCTGCTGGTGGAACAGGGCTTCCACGCCTACCGATGGAACCTCGAGCAACCCGGCACCGGGCTGACCGTGGAGTTGCACCGATGGGACCCTCCGCCCCTCGACCCGTCTGGCGAGGGCACGGGCCGCCTCGAACCGGGCCCACCGGCCATGGTGCGTCTGCTGGACGCGGCTGTGCCCTCCCTCGGCCCCGAGGAGACGCTTCTCGCCCTCTGCCTGCACGGCTCGAAGCACTGCTGGGACCGCCTCCTCTGGGTGTGCGATGTCGCGCAGTTCGTGTCCGCGCAACCCCGAGTCCATTGGCCGGCCGTCGTCGCGGCGGCCGCGCGGACAGGAAGCAGGCGAAGGCTTCTCTGGGGTCTCCTCCTGGCCAGGGATCTGCTGGGCCTGGCCGTGCCGGAGCCCGTCCTGGCGCCCGCGGCGCACGACCCTCAGCTCCACGCCCTGGTCGCCGAAGCCAAGCGCCGCATCCTGTGGGCAGGGGAGGAACCCTTCGGCCATGTCGAGCAATGGGCCACTCAGCGGCGCATGCTGGAGCGGCGGCGCGACCGGCTGCGCTTCTACCTCGGCCTCCTGTGCGAGGGTCTCAGGCCGAACAGGACCGATCGCCTTGTCGTGCCGCTGCCCGGGTGCCTGCACCCGCTCTACTACGTGATCCATCCCATCCGTGTGATCGTGACCTACGGCCCGCGGGCCGTGAGGCGCCTCCTCAAGCGCACCCCATGAAACCGCAACCGCCGCCTCGACGGCCGCGCCGGAGCCTCTGGCATGCGGGCAAGCTTCCCGGCACCATCGCGGCTGGGTTCATTGTGGGGATGCCTTCCCGGCGCGGCCCGCGACCGCCGCCACCTCGGCCGCCAACTGGTACATCGCTCTCGAACGAGCTTGCCAATCCTGGCCAACTGCGAAAGTGCCCTTGTAGTGGCGGGCCAACTGCTCGTCGAATCGCTTCGTCTGCCCCGGATCCAGGGTGCCGCGGTCGAGCGTCTGCTCGACGAATATGCGAGCCTCCAGTTCCTGCAAGCCTTCGAGCATCGCCTCGAAGCGGGCGCTCGATTCAGCGCCACCCGGGCCGGGCCACAGACTCTTCATGATGGAGAACCCGGGCGCGCCGCCGGAGTACCGGCAGCCGTCCCCGTAGGACTGTGCCCAGTAGTCGCCCCCCATGCGCCCTGTGCCGCGGTAGCCGGTGAAGACCGCCCGTTCAGGGAAGATGCGGAATGCCCATGGGGTGCCGGTCCCGTTCACCACGATGGCGCCGCAGTCGGTGCGCGGGGTGCAGAGCAGCATTTGCTCGCGCACTTTCCAGCCTCTTCGGGACTCGCCCCCGATGAGGAAGCTCTGGATGTTCTCGACGACCTTATACCATGCCGCCGCCCCGGTGTCTGCCTTGCCTTCCCAGGCTTTGGCCGCGAAGGGCGAACCCACGTAGAAGGGGGACTTCAGCTCCCCCATATCCAGGGAGATCGCCACATTGGCGTCGTGGGAGCCGCAGATCCAGAACACCTCGGGCACTGCCTTCCGCAGAAGGGGCTTGAGGGCTGGGTCGCCGTCCCCATCCCACGGGAAGCCCCAGTACATTGCCTCGCCCAATCCCTTGGCCACCATGTGACTGTAAAGGGACTTGGCGAATGGCTCCCAGAGGGTCTCCCTGCCCGGCACCTTCGGGCCAAGGTCCAGGCGCTGCGCATTCCCGGTCGCTTCGTCCAGGACCTTGACCTCCACGACGCCCGGGAACCCGTGCATGACGACGAAGCTCACGACAAGCGGCTTGCCGCAGTGCTTGACGATCAGGTCGAGGTAGCGGTCCAGCACGGCGTAGTCGAATGAGAGAGAGCCGTCCTTCTTCCGCGTCCACTGGATCATCGAGACATCTCGGTTGCCGAACTCCGTGTCGCAGAGCACGGGCACAAACCACAGGTCGTTTCCGACCCGCGCAAGCTGGCGCAGGCTGGCCTCGATCAGGGTCCAGTGCTTGTCGGACCAGAGCGGGGTCTTGTACTCTTTGGCCACGCCGAACGGCGATTGCTCGATGGCGGTGATTGTCTGAAAGCTCTGCGGGTCCGGCACCTTCCAGCCCAACACCTCCAGTTCCAGAGGCAACGAAGTAGCCGCGAAGCCCGGCCCCTCAACGCTTACCGTGCCACGATACAACCCCGGCGCGGCATCGGCTGGCACCCTGACGGACAGCCAGTAGGGCTGGCAGGAGTTCGCCGGGATCCGCTCCGGCAGCGTGGAGGTGATCCAGTCGAAGTACTGGAGCCGCCTCAGCGCCGCTTCCTCGGCGCCTCGGTTCCCCAGCGTTTCCGGCGCGAAGCGGACCAGTTCGCGCGTCTTGGGTGCGCTCCAGCCGCCGTACCGGGTGTTGCCGCCCCCGATCTCGATCATCCTACCGATGCCGATTCGTCCCTCCCCCAGCGAACTGATGTCGCTCATCGGCTGGGGCTTCATCCCGAAGACGGTGACGGACTTGGCCGGGATCGTGCCGCCGGCAGGCCCCTTGAGGTCGGAGACCGTAACCTCTACATCAGCCAACTCCTTGTCCGTTCCGATGACCACCTGCGCGGCGTAGGTTCCGTTCCGCGCGCCGACCAGGCGGATCATCCCCGGCGCCGCACCGGATTCGAGGAACTCGGGCGAGAACACCCGGCGGATCGCATCCTCGGTCCAAACCTGCACGCCCTGGGGCCGCCTCAGCGACGACGGGATGTCCTTCGATGCGCAGCGGACCTCCAGGCGCGACAGGCGAGCGTGTTCCCACTGCCGATCCACCACGTCCCGGTACCCGAACCAGTGCTTCATCACGAAGGGGTGAAGCGGAGCCGCGTGCAACTCGATGGCCAGGACGTTCGCCCCCTTGCGGAGCAGCTTCTGAGGAATGGCCAGGGAATTGATCACGCGGTTACGCAGCTTGTAGAGCGTCGAGCCCACCGGGGTCATTTCGTCGGCACTGGTGGTGTACCCTCCCCAGCTCTTGTAGTGCTCCTTCTCCTTGACCGACAGTTCCGCAAGCGGCACCACATAGGCCTCCTGGGGATACTCGTCCGCCATCGTCTCGGGCCCGGTCTCGCCGGCCGGCAGATGGCCGCGCGCGACCTCCTCGCCGTTCACTAGCACCCGGATTCCGCCGATGTAGTCGGCGCTGAGCGTCACGGTCCCTGCCGCGGCGGGATCGGGGATCGCAAAGTGGAACCGCAGGTAGATCCCGCGCAGCCAACCATTCCGCTCCGGGGTGCCCACGGTGTACTCCGCCGGCGAGCCAACGCCGTCCGGCTTGCGCAGGCGAAGCCAGGTCGAATCATCGAACTCGGGCTTGCACCATCCGTCCGAGGGCGGGTCCGTGACGCCTCCCACGTTGAGGAACACCCTGTTCGTCCTGGCGAAGCTGTTGAACTGCACGTCCACCTCGGCGTGGTCGCGCCAGTCTTCCTTCGTCCAGTCATAGTTCCTCGAGGCCAGACGCTTCTGCGTACTTGCCTGGAGCCTGCCCATCAGGACATTGCCGAGGACCTTCTCCCCCTCGGTCTTGAGCGCCTTGGGAGCCACCCTCTGCACGTCGAATCGGTAGTAGGCACGGCAGTAGGCCGTCTCGTCGAGAATCAGCGTCCCACCGTCCTGCCCTGCGCCGGTCCCCTGCGCCACGGCACAGCAGACCCACAACCCAAGCACATCTACGACTGCCCGCGGAATCCAGGTCATCGAGGATCATCTCCAGCCCCGGCAGGATCAAGGCGAGCCGGCGCCACGGTCTCCGTTCTCGCGTTGCCTCTTCAGCCGCCTTTGCGGTCCTGCACGAGTTCCACTATCTTATCGGTTGGCGACTGGACTTCAAACCGATTGCCTCGTCTCGGAGATCCCGATGCCCCGATTCCCTGTCTGCACGGCGATGCTTCTGGTCTTTCCCGCGGTTGGCCTGGGGATCGTCAATCCCAGGTTCACCCCGCGGCACCTTGTGGATCAGGCCGGATTGGTGCTGGCCGGGCCGGTTCAGCCAACCGCCAACCCTCTCGAATGGCAGTTCGCCGCTGCCACGCAGATCAAGGGCAAGGCCGCGGCGCGCCACGTCCTCAGCCTGACAGAGTGCTCGAAGGATCACGTGGGCGACATTCAACAGGTGCTCAAGGCCAACGCCAATGGCCCCGCGATCCTGTTCTCCGGCGCCTTGGACGGGGCGGAACGGGCGTATCTCCACGTCGCCGGCATCTGGCTCGAGGTAAGAGCTGCGGGCGATGCCCGCTGGAGCGTCGCGGGCTACGCCGCCCACATGACCGGCACCTATGTCGGCGGCACCGACATGCTCATCCACATGGCCCGGCACCTCCTCGAACACCCAGACGCCGACGTGCCTGTCACCGCCGGAGTTCGCTGGCTGGCCTACGCCAGGGCAGGAAACGTGCCAGGCGACATCGCCGGCCTGGCCGCCATCGAGTTCCCCGCGCTCGGCAAGGTCTGCCTCTTCGTGGGCTCCTCGGCCGGCGACAAGCTCTTCCGCGCGAAGGGCGACGACGCCATCGAGGAGATCACCTCGGCCGCTAGACTCGACACGAAGTCCCGCCGCTTCGCCTGGCTGGACGTGGGTGGCGATGGCCTGGCCGACCTGGTATCGTGGGACGGTTCGACGACCTCGGTGCGCCTGGTGGGCGCCGATGGCGCGTTCAGGCCCGCGGCCGCCGCGCCGAAGCTGGGCACCGATTGCCTGGCCCTCGCCCCCTGCTCGACCGATGGCCGTCCCGGCCTCCTGGTGAGCACCTCCGCCGTTCCCTTCCTCGTGGTGGCCGACGCCAAGGGCGAATGGCACCAGGCTGACCTCACCGCTATGGCGGCCCAGGAGGGCTTCGGACGGCCCTCCCCGTGCGTCGTCGCCGACCTCGACAATGACGGCTTCGCGGACGTTCTCCAGCCTCGCGAAACCGGAGGCGTCCTCTGGCGCGGCAAGGCCGGCGGCTTCCAGCCTCCTGCCAAGTGCCCTGTCGCCACAGGCGGGGGAGCCGCCGCAGCGGCATTGGGCGACTTCAACCAGGACGGCCTCCTCGACCTCTTCCTCGCCGGCACGGAGAAGAACACCCTTTGGGAGAACGACGGCAAAGGCGGCTTCCGCGACGTCTATGCCCACAGCGGTTCAGTGAGCGCCAAGTGCCCAACCGGGGCCGCCACCGTGGCAACGATGGACCTGAACCACGATGGGCGGCAGGACATCTGCCTGGGCTATGCAGAGGGGGAGCCACTCTACCACTGGAACCGCGGCTTCCGCTCCTTCGCCCAGGAGGCCGACGTGCGGCTGCCGAACGCTGAAGGCGGCGCCCTCCAGGCACGCGCCGGGCAACGTGCCCTGCTCGCCGCTGATCTCAACGGCGACGGCTCCTCCGACCTCGCCGTCCTCTTCACCAACGGCGACCTTATGGTCTGCTTCACTGACCAGATAGGCGTCCCCGGCATTCGCCTGCGGCTGCCTCAGGGCGTGACCGGCCCCGTCACGGCAAGCGTATGGGGCGGCGACAAGCCGCGCGGCGAATGCTTCGGCGCCCTGCCCGTGCCCGGCCACTCTCCCGCCACATTCCTGTGTACCCGTGACCCCGGCAAGTGCATGGTCAGGTTCCGTCGCCGCGGCGGGCTCGAGGAGGCGGCCGCGGTGGCCGTCGAAGACGCGTGGAAGGACTTCATCCTGCCCGAGGCATCCCACTGACGCGGGTTCGGGCTTCGACTTGTCGCGGCCCCGCCTCTGAGCTTGATGGCCTCGCGAGTTCCAGGGATAGGAGACAGTATGCTGACCAGCCAGTTCACACCTCCTGCGTGGCTCGACCTCGGCGCGACGTTTGTCTTCGCCGTCAGTGGGGCGGTGCGCGGGATGCGCAGAGGCTATGATGTCGTGGGCACGTTCGCGCTGGCGTTCGCGGCAGCGCTTGGCGGTGTGCTGATGCGAGACGGGCTATTCCTCCAGCAGGGGCCGCCAGTCATCGCCACCGACAACCGCTACCTGCTGATGGTGGCGCTGGCCGTGGGTACGAGTGTCGTGGCGGGGCGGCTCGTGAGCCGGCTGCCCAGAGTGGTGGCTATCACCGATGCGCTGGGGCTCGGCATCTATGCGGTGGTGGGCATGCAGAAGTCCCTCGCGGCGGGGCTGGCGTTGCTGCCCGTGGTCCTGGTCGGCGTGGTGAATGCCGTTGGCGGGGGCCTGCTGCGCGATGTCTTGAGTCGCGAGGAGCCGTTCCTGTTCAAGCCCGGGCAGTTCTACGCTGCCACGGTGGTGGTCGGCTGCGCAGCCTTCTTGCTGCTTGCCGTGGAACTGGGGGTGGACGCCCGCATCGCTGCCGCGGCCAGCGTCGCGGTGACGTTCTCCTTGCGCCTGCTTGCGATCCGTCTTGACTGGCGAACGCGCCCGTTGGGGCCGCGCGAAGACGCGCCGGGCGACGCATGAGCCTCTGTGTTCGAGTTGGTGGCCCACTCGGGGCCGGCTGCGTCAGTTGGCCTTCGGCTTCTCCGGCGTGGCAGCGGGAGCGGGAGGGGGCGCGGGGCCGATCTCGAAGGGCAGGGCAGGCAGCAGGCCGAGCGAGGTCCGCTGCCGCGTGGGGGCAGGCGCACCCTCTCTTGCCTCGGGGGTGAACTCCCGGGCCGCGTTGAGGATGAGGTTGCCCTTCTGGCCGGGCTTGGCATCCTTGGCGTCGGCGCTGAACACCACGATCACGGCCTGATCCTCGGCCGAAATCTTCTGGATGGCGATCCCTTTCGGGGGATCATCCAGCTCCACCTGCATCTCCGGCGCCCGCGCGCCCTTGGCCACGGCAAAGCGGACCTCTGCTGTGCCGCCCAGCGCGAGCTTCAGGGGCTCGTCGCCAAGCCGCGTCAGCGGCGGGGCGGATGCCGGCGACCCCGCGACCACAAGGAGGCCGTCCCTGCTGGGCACGAGGTGATGGTAGGCGAACGCCTGCATCATGTCCTCGGCGGGAACGGCCACGCGGGAGACTTCCGTCCCCTGGATCGTGGCGCGCCCCTCGAGGCTGAAACGGACCGGCCCGCTCTGTGGGACGGGCGGGGCGAGGAGCGTCAGCCGCACGTCGTCCTCGCCGGCCGGGATTCGCGCGCCGGCCAACGCGAGCCCCTGGGGCGCCTGCTGGGCCTTCAGCGCGATCTCCCCCGTGAAGCCATCCCGTCGCAGGGCATACACGGCAATGGCCACCGTGGCGCCGGGGCGGGCGTTGATACAGGACGGCACGATCCGCAGCGCGAAGTCCGGCCGTGGGGGGCTGATCCTCAGGCGGTAGGCATAGGCGGCGCCGCCCTTGTTCTGCGTGTCGGCGAGATGCACGAAATACACGCCAGCCGCGGGCAGCTTGGCGCGCAGAAACGAGTCCGCATGGTGCGTGTTGAGCCCGGTGCCCCGGTCTTCGAAGTCGTCGTTGAAGGCGATGATCTTCCCCGTGGTGTCGGTGAGCTTGAGCTGCGAGTCCAGAGGGGAACCCAGCCGTCGGGCCTCGACCTCGGCGACGACCTCGTCGCCCTCCTTGCCCTCGAAGCGGAAGACGTCGCGGTCGCCGGGGCTCGCGACGCGCCCGTTCACGATGACGGGCAGGGTGAGCGGCTGGGCCTTCTGTGGGTCGTCGTTCGGCTCGGCCTCGGCGCATTCCGGCAGGGTGCCGATTGCGAAGGGCACTGGGTTCGAGACATGCTTGCCGGCGGCGACCGAGACGGGGAGCACGCCGGGCGCCTTGCCCTCGGGCTGGAGCGTGAGCGTGCTGACCGGGAGGTTCCAGCCCTCGACGCTGGCCGCGGTCTTGGCTCCGGCCTGCCCGCCCAGGGGGAAGATGCCGGTGACGAAGGGCAACTGGCCCACGGAGATGCGGTAGACGAAGTCCTCGCGGCCGCGGTAGATGGCGTCGTGGATCTCCAGAATGTAGAGCCCTGTCTGGGGAATCTCGTAGTAGATGAGCGGGTCCGGCTGGAACCGGAAGTCGTCGGAGAACGCCAGCTCGTTGCCCTTGGCGTCGCAGAGCCTCAGGGTGGCCTGGAACCAGCCCGGCACGGCGTCGGCCAGGTAGGGGATGAGGCTGCGGGCGCTCACGGCGGCCACCAGGCGCGTGCCCTTCTTGATCTCGAAGCGGAAGCGGTCCACGTCGCCCGGCAGGATCTGGCCGTTCAGCACCACCGGCAGCTCGCCCAGGTTCGGGAAGTCTATGTCGTCCACCTTGACAGTCAAGGCGTCGCCGTCGGGCGTCCGGTCGTTGGGCTCCTTCTCGAGGTACTCGCGGCACTGGCTCACGTGGAAGAAGAGCGGGTTGGAGGCGCCCGCGGGCCCGCACAGGCGCAACTCGCGCTCGCCGGGCTCGGCGGAGGGCGCCAGGGTGATGCGGACGACCACGGACTCGGCCAGTTGGGGGTTGAGCTGTCTCTTGGGGTCGGAGAGCTTGCGCCGCAGCTCGGCGAAGCCTCGGGGGCTCGGGTCTTCGACCCCGGCCTTGGTGGCCATCAGCTCGAACTCGTCAATCGTCTTGGCGATGAGCAGGCCGAGCTTGCTCACCAGTTCCGTGTCTCCCTCATCCGTGGCGGCCTGGCGGCGCCGCTGGAGGTCCGCGGCCTCGGCGAGCTTGTCCTGGAGGTCGTTGATCACCCCCTGCGACATGGCGCGCACGTACCGCACGAAGGTGGCCTGGGCGCCGCCGCCCGTGAGGCGCACCTCTCGCGCGCCGGCGAGGTTCTGCCCGCCGATCGTGATCTCGGCGGTGGTGCCCTGCTGGGCGCCCGCCGGATAGATGTAACCGAGGTGGGGCCCCTGCTCGCCCGCGATGCCCGAGGGCGCGGCTCCGAGGGCGGCCAGCCACAGGGCCAGCGGCGGGCCGAGCAGGCGGGTCGCGACGCGCTTCATCCGCTACACGAGCTCCTTGAGGCGGCCGCCGCTCTTGTAGTCCTCGCCCGGCCGCGGCGTGATGTGCACCGTCTCGCCGGTCGGGTGCGGCAGCGTGGCGTCGGGGTCAATGCCGAGCAGTTCGTAGACCGTGCCCAGCAGGTCCCAGGGGTAGACGGGCCGGTCCTTGACCTGTTCGCCCTTGGCATCGGAGGCGCCGACGACGCGCCCGCCCTTGAAGCCGCCGCCGGCGACGACAGCGCAGAAGACCGGGCCGAAGTGATGGCGGCCGCCATTCCAGGGCGAACCCCAGTCCACCTTGGGCGTGCGGCCGAATTCGCCGCTCCACCACACGATCGTGCTGTCGAGCAGGCCGCGGTCGCTCAGGTCCTGAAGCAGTGTGGCCATGCCCCGGTCCATCTCGGGCAACTTGCGGCGCATGGCCTGGAAGTGCTCCTTGTGGGTGTCCCAGCCGCCGTAGTTGATGGTGATGTAGGGGATGCCGCGCTCGACGAGACGCCGCGCCACCAGGCACGACTGGCCGAAGGTGGTGCGGCCGTAGCGGGTTCGCAGCTCGGCGTCCTCCTCCGACAGGTCGAACACCTTGCCGGCCTCGCCCAGGATGAGGTCGTAGGCCTGTTCCTCGGACTTTCGGAGCGATTCGAGGCGCGGGTCGTCCTTGAGGGCCTGGCCCAGGCCGTCGAGGTCGTGGAGCAGGTCGCGGCGCGCCTTCTGGCGCTCCTTGGTGATGCCGGGGGCGGCCACGCCCTCCACGAGGAACACCGGGCGGGCCGGGTCGCCGCCCGTGGCGAACGGCTTGTAGCGCGAGCCGAGGAACCCGGCCTCGGAGAAGCGGCCCTGCGGCTGGGTGAGCACGATGTAGGGCGGGATGAGGCCCTTGTAGCCCGCGTTGTAGCCCTTGAAGTAGGAGACGACGGCCCCGATGCTCGGATACACCACTTTGCCGCCCGGGTTGCGGCCGGTCTGGACCATGTAGGCCGCGGTCTCGTGGCCGTTGTTGCCGTGGGTCATGCTGCGGATGACGGAGTACTTGTCGGCCTGGTCGGCGAGCAGTGGCAGGAGCTCGTTGATCTGAAGCCCGTCCACCTTGGTCGGGATCGGCTTGGTGAAAGGCCCGCAGTAATCGTGGCCGGCATCGGGCTTGGGGTCGAAGGTGTCGGTGTGGGGGGGGCCGCCCCACATCCAGATCTGGATCACGGCCTTCGCCTTGGCCTGCGGGGCGGCGGCCCTGGCGGACTGCCCCATGCCTCCGGCGAGAGCGAGGCCGGCGGCGCCGCACAGGCCGCGGCGCAACGCCTCGCGGCGTGAGACCGGTGTGCCGCTCGAGGCTCGAAGTCCCGAGGTCAGACGCCCAGTGCCCGCGTCCCTTGGCTCATTCATGGCAACACCTCGCCTTCCGTGCGACACGGCCTCGGCCCGCTCGGGCCGACGGCCAGAGACCTAGTGTCTGTACAGGAACTCCGTGCTGTTGAAGAGCGCCCAGGCCAGGTCCACCAGGGCGGCGGTTCCTTTGCCCTCTTCGGTTTCCGAGTAGGCCCTCACGATCTCCAGCTCCCGGGGCGTGGGGAAACGCGAGAGGATGGTGAGGTAGAGCTCGGTGGCGGCGGCTTGCTGGCTCTTGGCGCCGGAGAGCAGGGGTTGCAGGGGGCCGCCCTCGGTGATCTTGCGCCGGACGTGGCTGGAGTTCAACATGTGCAGCCGCTGCGCGGGGGTGAACTTGTTGCTGCGTTCGGCCTCGAGGCCGGTGTCGCGCGGCGGGCGGCCGAACATTTCGAGGAACGCGCTGGTGATGCTGCCGTCGGGCAGGGCGATGGAGCGCCGGTTCTCGGGGATCCACGTGAACGGCTCCGGGATGGCGCTGGAGTACTCTTCGGTCGTGCCCGTGATCTGGTTCAGGGCGTCAATGAGCACCTCGGCATCCAGGCGCCGGATGGCGTAGGAGGCGAAGTTCGCTTCGGCCTCGGGGTGTGTGCTCCTGGGCACGGCGGAGAGCTGGTAGGCCTTCGAGTTGAGGATGAGGCGGAAGAGGTGCTTGAGGTCGTAGTTGGCCGCCCGCAGCTCGTCTTCGAGGAGGGCGAGCAGCTCGGGGTTGCTGGGCGGGTTGTCGGGGCGGATGTCGTCGGGCTCGTGGATGATGCCGCGCCCCACCAGCCAGTACCATGCGCGGTTGGCGATGTTGCGGGTGAACCAGGGGTTCTTGGGCGTGATCAGCCAGTCGGCGAAGAGCTCGCGTGGGTCGCGGTCGGGCGAGAGGGGCACGCTCGTGCCGTCGGGGAAGGTGGCGGTCTTCGGCGCCTCGGGGCTGGCGGCCTTGGCGACGTCGAAGAAGACGATCTCCTCCTTCCACTCGCGGGTGCTCTTGTAGCCCACGCACGCGAAGAAGGCGGCCATTCCGGCCAGGCGTTCCTTGGGCCACTTCTCGGCGCGCTCGCCCATCAGCGTGAGCGCCACCGTGCGGGCCAGGGCCTCGGGGTCCTTGCTTTGAAGGGCGCGGTAGAAGTTCACCTGCGGTACGCGGAAGTTGCTGCCGCTGGCCGTGAGCAGCTCGCGGGCGAAGCGATCGTAGGGCAGGTTCTCCTTGAGGCTCGTGCGGATCCACGTGAAGTAGGCGTTCGCGGCGTTGGGCCACAGGTTGATGGGGAACTCGGCCTTCACCCGCAGCAGGTCGCTCCACTTCATCGCCCAGTAGTCGGCGAACTCCGGCCGCTGGAGCAAGCGGTCAATCAGCGCGGTGCGCTTGCCGGGAGAGACGTCGAGCAGGAAGCTCTTCGCCTCCTCGCGCGTGGGCACGGTGCCGATGATGTCGAGGTACACGCGGCGGAGGAAGACCTCGTCGGTGCAGGGGACGGCCGGTTCGATGCCGAGCGCCTTGAGGCGGTTGAACACGGCGTCGTCAATCGTGGCGTGCGGCGCGGCGCTGCGGGGCCGCTCGGCCGGAGACGCGGGAGCCTCGCCCGCGCACAGCCGCATCGCACCGACCGCGAGAGCTGCTGCGAGTAGGGTGGGGGTCTTCACGTTTGCCTCGGCGCCAGGTACCCACGCACCATCCGAAGACGCGCCGGCCCGCGGCTGTCGGGACGCATCGCCCGTGTCTTACACTACATATACTGCCCGGTTATCGAGGTCTTGTCAAGAGCCGCTGCGTCAGTGGAACAGCCAGAGCGGGATCGGCCTGAACTCGGGGTCCTCGCCGGGCCGGCTCGGGACACGATAGGTGTGGGTCTTGACGGCGTTCACCGCGTCGGTGTCCTCCCGCTGCCCGTCGCCCCGGGCCTTGCCGAGGCCCCAGGTGACGGCGTAGCCCTGCTGATGGACGGCGGCCCCGAAGCCCACGCCTGCGGCGATGGCGACCCAGCCGCGGATGCTATCGAGGGGTGCCGGCTTGATGCAGTCCTCCGGCTTCTGGCGCTTCGGGTTGCCGAGCTGGCCGTGCTCGTTCGTTCGCGCCCAGGTCCATATCTGGCTGTCCTCGGCCAGGGCCACGCGCGGCGAGCCCCTGCCGGCGATGGCGATGATCTTGGGCAGGCCCGGCACGCGGCCCGGCTCCGGGCTGTGCTTGGCCCCCGTGAAGTAGTCGGTGGACCCGATCTCCCACACGGCGCCCTGCTTGTCGAGGGCGAGCGAGGGGGTGCCGGCGCACACGTCCACGATGTCGCGCAGGCAGGGCACCTTTTCGGGCTTCTTCAGCGACAATTCCCGCGGTCCCGTCCTGGGATTCAGCACGTGGAGGGGCGGGTCGCCCCAGACCCAGACTTCGCCGTCCTCATCCACGGCCAGGGTGAAGCCGCCGGTAGCGGTGGAGATGGCCTTGATCTTCTTTTCCAGGCCCTGCACCTGCACGGGGCTCTTGCGCCGCTCACGCGTGCCATCGCCCAGGTTGTAGCTGCCGTTGAAGCCCCAGGCCCACACCGTGCCATCGGCCTTCAGGGCGAAGCTGTTGCCGATGCCGGCATCCACGGCCACCACGTCGCTCAGGCCGGGCACCAGGTTGGGGGCGCGGTCGGGGGCCGGCTTCGCATCGCCGATGCCGAGCGCTCCGCCCCCGCTGTCCGCCGTGCCCCAGGTCCACACCGTGCCGTCCGACTTGAGGGCGACATAGTGGCCGACCTGGATGCATGCCAAGGCGACTACGCCGCTCAGGCCCGGGGTCTGGTTGGCCCGCGAGCGCCATTCGTTGGACTGCTTGAAGTCCCTGGCGATGAGGGTGGGGCAGCCGACCTGGCTGTTGCCCCAGGTCCACACGGTGCCTCCTGGCCCGATGGCGGCGATGCGGGGGTCGGGGTACTCGCCGCCGTTGGCGTCAATCAGGCGCAGCCGTGGCCCGCTGCCGGCCGAGTCGTCTTGCCACGTGGCATCGCCCGATTGTGCGAAGGCGCAGGTCATGCTGTCGTGCACCTTCACGATCAGGCGGTCCCAGTCGCCGCGTGGCGGCAGGCGGAGGCGGCCCACGAGCTGGTCGCCCGCCCATTCGCCCTCGAGCGGCCGGTCGCCTTGATGCAGGAGCTTGAGCGGGTCCGTGCCCTTGCCATAGGCGACGTTGTAGTAGAGGAACGGGCGATCCTCCTCGTCGCTTTCCTTCACGGTCACGTCGGCGAAGAGCACGGTCGAGCAGCCGGGCAGAACCCGCACGCTGACAATCTGGGGCGCGTTCTGCGGCCGCAGCTTGTGGGGCATCTCGCGGTTGTGCAGGATGGCCTTGAGGCCGTGAACCAGCTCCCGGTCGCCGCCGTACTTTGCGAGCCAGAAGGTCCAGAAGCTGTCGCGGTTGACCTCCATCTCGTCCTCATCGTTGAGGCATTCGGGCTCCTCGCGCAGAATGGCCCAGATGCGTTCGAGCTTGAAGTCGCACACGCGGTCGAACCACATCAGGTCGGCGGGCCAGGCCGCGGGCTTGGCATCCTGCTGCGACTGGGGCATGTACTCCCAGCCGGTGGTGTCGTGAACGTCCCAGAGGACGGCGGCGACCTCGGTCTCGTTCCACTCGCGGCGGCCCTTGACGTCGCCGCGCCACGCCACGTTTCCCCCGGCGTCCAGATAGCCCTCCTGGGCCGAATTCCTGGGCATGCCGGGGTACCAGGCGTGTTCGATGTTGTAGCCGTCGTGGGTCAATCCCGCGGGGTGGTAGACGAAGACGCGTTCGCCCTTGAGGGTGGGCGAGCGCTGGAGGACCGCGGGGAGGAAGTCGGCCCAGCCCTCGCAGAGGCCCATCTCTTCTGTCTTGCAGGCCAGGGGGTCATGGTCGTTGGCCTCGTCGGAGAAGGGGTTGCCCCCGTGGCCCCAGGGGTAGGGTTTGGGGAGCGTCCAATAGATATCGTGCATCAGCTTGTGGCCGTACTCGTGCAGCATGGTGCAGCGCAGGGCCTGCCAATTCCACCAGCGCTCTTCGTCGCGTGCTTCCTCGTCCCTGAAGAGATCCGCCTTGCCGATGTCAATCCAGGCGCCCTTCTGGGGCTTGAAGATGTAGGCGCTCTTGTTGGCGGGGTAGAAGAGGCTGGTGGAGCGGCGGAGCTCCTTCTTGTCCGCGCAGTTCCGGACGAGGAAGCGGTAGGCCTCGTCGCAGCACTGGGTCATGAAGAGGGCCGCTGTGGTGCGACGACCGTCGTCATCATAGTCCCACGATGTCACCCGCAGGTTCTGCCAGCCCGGGATCGTGGGCGCCGGCGGGTCGGGGCACTCCTTCGGACCCACGTAGACGTTCAGCGTCCGAGTCTCTCCATCCCTGATGTACACACTGTCCGTCTGCCCGTTGTAAGGGAAGATTCGCGCGAGACCGCCGAGGTCGAGCCCGAGGATGTAGTTGGTCTTATAGCAGGCTACCGTAATGTCTTGCCGCCGTCCCTGCCTGTCCATCACATCCTTTTCGAGGAGGACCTGGGCACGGACTTCGATGTTCACGCGCAGGTGGTTGAAGTCGGGGCGGAAGAAGCGCTGCTGGAACGTGACTTTGTACTGGCCGGTCCAGTCGGTGTAAGTCGTGACGTCGCCGACGGCAAGACAGTCGTTCTCAACCTGCACCTGGGTGTTGGCCGCGGCTTTCCAGGCGCCGAGGGTGTCGTCCACCTTGTACGCGCGCTCGTGGCCGTTCCAGTAGTACACGGTGCCCTGCACCGTGATGTCGGCTGACCCGGCGCGGGCGAGCACGAGCGCGGCGGCGAGAAGCACGTGGCGACCCGGCGTGGCCATGACTCTCTCCCTGGGTCGTGCTGGATTGTAGGCCGACGGGCCGCCTCTGTCAAACCCCGAGACGCGGGGGCGTGGGCCATTTCCGTAGGTAGCTCTTGTTGCGGATTCTCGTAGCGACAAGCGTCCCGCTTATCAAACGGATGAAAAGAGCCGCAAGCGGGACGCTCGCGGCTACCATTGCGGCGTGTCCTCCACTTCTGCCGGCCTGGACACTTGCCTCCTGGTGTCAGAAACTACCTACGATTCCTGCCCGCACCCGAGACGCGGTTTCGGGTTGACGCCGCGCAAGCCTGGAAGATAGAATAGGATGCGGAGGCGGAAGAACCCGAGCGAGGCCGGGATGACGCGAGAGCGGCGGAGCATGGTTCGCCTGCTGATCGTGGGTGCGTTGGTGGGCCTGTACGGCGCCGCCAGCGTGTATGCGAACGTCGTGCAGAAGGCGGAACTCGTCTACACCCACTTCGCCTACATCCCCGCGGTGCTGGCCGCGCTCTGGTGGGGGTGGCGGGGCGTGGCCGTGTCGGTGCTGCTGGCCGGCGTCAGCCTGTCGCTGCACGCGGCGGGGCTGGCTGTGTGCGTGTTGTGGCATGACCTGGCTCGGGCGGGGTTCCTCGTGGCGGCTGGGGCGTGCGCCGCGGCGCTCAGCGAGCGCGTGGCGGCCGGCCATGAAGCCTTGCGCCTCTCGGAGCGGCACCATAAGCTCCTCGTGGAGAAATCGCTCACGGGCATCCTCCTCTACTGCTACCCCGATTTCCGCATCACTTTCGCCAATCAGCACCTGGGGGAGCTGTTGCACTGCCGCCCGGCCGAGCTGGTGGGCCGCAGCGTGTGGGAGCTGTTCCTGTCGGAGGATCTGCCCCGTGTGCGCGGGCTGGTGGCCGAACGCGAGGCCAAAGGCTTCGCCGACCTGCACTACGAGGCCCGCCTCGTGCGGGCCGATGGCTCGTGGCTCTGGGCCGATGTGCTCAGCTCCGTGGCCCAAGAGGACTCGGGACGCACGGTGCTGATGAACGTGTATGACATCACGGACCGCAAGGAGGCTGAGGCCAAGCGCCGCGAGCTGGCCGACCTCGCCCGGCGCCAGGAGGACCAGCTCGTGCACTCGACCCGGCTCGCCGAGCTGGGCGAGATGGCGGCCGCGGTGGCCCACGACCTCAACCAGCCGCTCACCGGCATCCGCAACTTCGCCAAGAACGCCCTCTACATGCTGGAGGAGGGGGGCGGCGCCTCCGACGAGGTCAAGGACAACCTGCGCCTGATCACCGAACAGGTGGATCGGGCGGCCCGCATCATCAACCAGATGCGCGGCATGACGCGCAAGGCCGACCGCCAACTCGCCCTGGTGGACCTCAATGCCATCATCCGCGAGAGCGTGGAGTTCCTGATGCCCCAACTGCGGCTGACCGGGGTCGAGACCCGCCTCGAACTGGACCCCGAGCTTCCGCGGATTCTGGGCGACCGGACCCGCCTCGAGCAGGTCTTCCTGAACCTCCTGACTAACGCCCGGCAGGCGATGGAGGAGACGGCGACGCGGCGTCTGACCGTGCGCACGGCGTGCGCCGCCGGCGGCAACCGCCCCGTGGTGCTCGAGGTGAGCGACACGGGGAAGGGCTTCTCGCCCGAGGAGGCGGCGAAGCTCTTCACCCCCTTCTACAGCACCAAGAAGCACGGCCACGGCACGGGCCTGGGCCTCACGATCTCCGAGCGGATCGTCAAGGACCACGGCGGCGTGATCGCCGCCGAGGGCGAACGCGGCCGCGGCGCGCGGTTCACCATCCGGCTGCCCCTGCCCAAGCCGGAGGAAATCCGGGAGGCCCTGGGAAGCGATGTCTAGCCCCGCCCAACAGCCATCGGGCATGATCGTGGTGATTGACGACGACGAGGCCGCGCGCCTGTCCATCACCCAGATGCTGCGCCTGCGGCGGTACCGCGTGCAGGCCTTCTCGTCGGCCGAGGCGGCGCTGGCCTGGCCCGGGCTGCCCGAGGCCGATGTGGTGGTCACCGACGTGAAGATGCCGGGCCTCGACGGCGAGGAGTTCCTGGCCGAGGTGATGCGGCGCGGCTTCGCGCCGCCGGTGATCATGGTCACCGGCCACGGCGACGTGTCCATGGCCGTCCGCTGCCTGAAGGGCGGGGCCTACGACTTCGTCGAGAAGCCGTTCGAGGCCGATGTGTTGCTGGCCTGCGTGGCGCGCGCGATGGAGAAGATGGCCCTCCGGCGCGAGGCCGCGGAACTGCGCCGGCGCCTGAAGATGCTCTCCGCGGAGGAGGACGGCCGGTTCGGCATGGTCGGCCGCAGCCGCCCGATGCTCGACCTCTACGAGCAGATCGAGGTCGTCGCCCGCTCGAGCGCCCCTGTGCTCATTGCCGGCGAAACGGGGGCCGGCAAGGAACTGGTCGCGCGGGCCATCCACGCCGAGGGCCCCCGAGCCAGGGGGCCGTTCGTGCCCGTCAACGCGGGGGCATTGCCCGAGACCACGCTCGAGAGCGAGCTCTTCGGGCACGCCAAGGGCGCCTTCACGGGCGCTGAGACGGAGCGCGCGGGCAAGCTGGTCTCCGCCTCGGGGGGCACCCTGCTGCTCGACGAGATCGAAAGCATCTCGGTGCGGGCCCAGGTGCAGCTCCTGCGCGTGCTCGAGGATGGGCTGGTGCAACCCCTCGGCGACGACAGGCCGCGCAAGGTGGACGTGCGCCTCCTCGCCACCACCAAGGCCGACCTCCAGCAGGAGGTGCGGAACGGCCGCATGCGCGAGGATTTCTACCATCGCATCGCCGTTCTCACCATCGTTGTGCCGCCCGTGCGCGAGCGGCGCGAGGATATCCCGCTCCTCGCCTCCTTTTTCCTCAAGCAGGCGGCCGACCGCAACGGCGTGGCCGTGCCCAAGCTCACCGAGGCGGCCCTGGGCGCCATGCTGCGCCACAACTGGCCGGGCAACGTGCGAGAGCTCAAGAACGCCATTGAGCGGATGGTCATCACCGCACAGGCGGGCGTAGCGGGCGAATTCACCCTCGATGAGGCTTTCTCCTCGGGGCGCCTGCTTTCGCTGCCGGCCACCGGCGGGCTGCTGCGCGAGGAGATGGAGCGGACCGAGCGCTCCGTCATCGAGGCCACACTCCGCGAGCAGAAGGGGGAGGTCGGCGCCACCGCGGCGGCACTCGGCATCTCGCGCCGCGCCCTCTACGAGCGCATGCGCAAGTACGAACTGAACAAGGAAGGTTTTCGCGAGAGCTGATCGCCCGCGCGGCGGCCTATGAGCATCTGTGGGCATAAGTCTCCCATGTGAGCCGGATGCCCAGAACGCATATGACCATCCAGGTCAAGAACTTACAGTCGAAGCGGGCCTTCTGGCCACCGCTCGCCGTCCTCCCGCCTCACCGCTCGCCCATAGCCCAATCCCGCCTCTGCCAGCCGATGGTGCACCTGTAACTTCTTGCTGAAAAACTACTTAGGGCATCTGGCGCGCTTCCTTGTGCAATCCGGCACGAGGGTTGCTTTAACCCTCAACAACCGGAGGGTGGAGGCTGTGTGCGTGACGCTGGACTGTCTTGCAAAGGCGCTCGGCGCCCGGATCCTCACGGCGGATGGCAGTGGCCCACGCGCCATCGAGCGGGTCTACGCCGGCGACCGCATGAGCGATCTCCTGAATCACACCTCGCCCACTGCGCTCATTGTCACAAACCTGGCGACCGCCCAGCTCGTTCGCGCGGTTGCGCTCCTCGATGGCTCGGCAGTGTGTCTCCTCAACGCGATTGTCCCAGGGCCGGAGCTGCTGCGCGCCGCGGCCAACAGCGGCACCGTGTTGATGGTCTCGCCGTTCGACATGTTCGAGACGTGCGGACGGCTCTACGATTGCCTGCGCCGCGAGCGCTCGGCCTCCCCCTCATGAGCACCGCCATGTACCGCATCATTGCCGGTGACTACGAACGCGTTGGGGCCGCCTCGAGCGAGCTCAAGGGCATGCTCAAGAGGGCGGGCGCGGAGCCGACCGCCGTGCGCCGCGCGATGATCGCCGCCTACGAGGCCGAGGCGAACGTGGCCATCCACTCCCACGGCGGCGAGATGCGCGTCACGCTCGACGAGGGGGTGCTGGATGTGGAGGTCGTGGACGCCGGCCCGGGCATCCCCGACATCGAGGCGGCGATGAGGGAAGGCTACTCGACCGCTCCCGCGGCCGCGCGGGAACTGGGCTTCGGCGCCGGCATGGGCCTGCCCAATATCAAACGCAACAGCGACCGCTTCGAGCTCGAGTCGGCGCCGGGCAGCGGCACGCGCCTGAGCTTCCGCATCTACCTGGCGCCCCAGGCGGCGGGGTGCCGCGCGCCCGTGTGGCTGCGCGTGGCGGCCTCGCGGTGCACCGGCTGCTTGCGTTGCCTGCGCGCCTGCCCCACGGAGGCGCTCCGCGTGCGCGGCGGCCGTCCTCAGGTTCTCGAGCACCTCTGTTTCGGGTGCGGCGCGTGCCTTGCGGCCTGCCCGGCCGGCGCGCTGACGCTGGAGGGGGTGGAGGAGACCCTGGACCGAGTCGCCGGCACAACGCTCATCGTGCCCGCGGCATTGCTTTCGCAGTTCGGCGCGCGCTTCGGCCCGGGCCGGGTCCTGGCTACGCTGGCCGCGCTGGGTGTGGCCGAGGTCTGGGTGCAGGAGCACTGGGAGCAGGCTCTGCGCGAGGCTGTGGCGGCAGTTGCGCGCGAAGAGGGCCGGCCCTGGCCCGTGCTGTCGCCTGTGTGTCCGGCAGTCGTGAGCCTGGTGGAGATGCGGTTTCCGTCGTTGATCCGTCACCTTGCCCCCTTCGCCTCCCCCGTGGAGGCCGCCGTAAGCGAGGCGGCGGGCCGGGACGCTGCTGTTGCGGTGGGCTGCCCCGCGCAATGCAGCGTGCTTGCCGCCTCGCGCGGGCGGCTCCGCGGAATCGTGGCATCCAGCTTGCTGGTGCAGGCGGTTCGGCGGCAGGCCGCCGAAGGGGGCAGGGGTGACGCCTCGCCGCGCGTCCCGCGGCCCGAGGCGGTGGGCGAGCGCGGGGAGGACGTTCTTCGCGTCACGGGCGCCCGGCGCGTGATCGCGGCCCTGGAGGAAGCGGAGAACGGCCTGTTGGCCGACGTGCCGGTGCTGGAGCTCCTCGCCTGCGAGGAGGGGTGTTTCGGCTCGCCGCTGTTGCGGGGCGAGCCCGCCGTGGCCCGCTGGCGCTGGGCCGGCGCCAGCGGCGCGGCGCGCCCGGCCGCGCGAGCCATCCGCCGCGAGAGGGCCTTCGCGGCGCGGCGGGGCCTGCGCCTCGATGAGGACATGGCCCGCGCGATCGCCAAGCTGGCCGAGATGGACCGGCTGCTCCGCGAACTGCCGGGCAGGGATTGCGGGCTGTGCGGCGCCCCCACCTGCCGGGCGCTGGCCGAGGATATCGTGCTGGGGCGCGCCGACGCGGCCGCGTGCCTGCAACGCCGCCTGGACAAGGAGGACAAGCGGTGAAGCTGACCGAGATCATCGAGCGCCTGGGCCTTCAGAACCTGACGCCCGAGATCCCGCTCGACGGGCGCGAGGCCAAGGGCGGCCACGTGTCGGACCTCCTGAGCGACGTGCTGGCCAATGCCCCTCGCCAAGGGGTGCTGGTGACGATCCAGGTGCACATGAACGTGCTCGCGGTGGCCGTCCACGCGGGGCTGTCGGCGGTGGTGTTCGCCGCCGGCCGCCTGCCCGAGGCGCCGGTGCTGGCCAAGGCCGTGGAGGAGCAGATGCCGCTGTTCGCCTCGCGGGCGTCCGCCTTCGACCTCGTGGGGGAATTGCACGCCCTCGGGCTCCGGGGACGCCATGCGTGAGGCGCTTTGCGGCCGACTTGCACGTGCACACGGCGCACTCGCCCTGTGCCGCCGACGAGATGACCCCGCCCGCCATTGTGGCTCGGGCGCTTGAGTTGGGGCTGGCGATGATCGCCATCTGCGACCACAACAGCGCGGAGAATGCGGCAGCCGTGCAGGAGGCCGCGGGCGGCCGCCTGGCCGTGCTGGCCGGCATCGAGATCACCACCCGCGAGGAGATCCACGTGCTCGGCCTTTTCGCCGATGCGGCGGCCGCCGGCGTGGTGGGCGCGAAAGTCCGCGCCGCGCTCCCCCCGCGCGCACGGGCCGATCGCCAGCTGCTCTCGACGGGCTGCGGGCTCGATCTCGCCCAGACCGTCGCGCTCGTGCACGGGCACGGGGGGCTGGCCGTGGCATCGCACGTGGACCGGCCCTCCTACGGCGTCATCGCCCAGTTGGGCTTCTTCCCGCCCGACGCCGCGTTCGACGCGGTAGAAATCTCGGCCGCCGGCGCCAGGAGAATCGCTGACTCCGGGCGGCCCATTACGGATTGGCGGACTAAGGCCGCCATCCCCGTGGAACTGCCCGTGGTGTGCGGCTCCGACGCCCACTCGCTCGACGAGTTGGGCGCGGGACGTACGTGGGTGGAGGCCGAGGACGCTACGTTCGAGGAACTGAGGCTGGCCCTGTGCGCGCGGGAGGGCCGGAGGTGTGGCTGTGCGTGACCTTTCGCTGCACCTGCTGGACCTGATGGAGAACTCGATCCGCGCCGAGGCCACGGTGATCTCGGTGACGATCGAGCAGGACCTCGCGCGGGACAAGCTGCGGATCGTGGTGGAGGACAATGGCCCCGGCCTGTCGGTGCCGCCGGAGCAGGCGACCGACCCCTTCTACACGACCAAGGCCGGGAAGCGCACGGGCCTGGGGCTGAGCCTGTTCCAGGGCGCGGTGGAGCGTGCCGGCGGGCGCATGACCCTGAGCCGTTCGCCCCTGGGCGGCCTGGCCGTGGCGGCCTGCATGCAGCTCGGGCACGTGGACCGCAGCCCGATGGGCGACCTGGCCGCCACCCTGTCGTCGGTCGTGTGCACGAATCCGGACGTGGATGTCTGGTGCCGGCTCATCGTCCGGGGGCCCGGGCAGGACGATGGCCGCGAGTGCGTGGTGCGCTCCTCGGAGGTGGAGAAGGAGCTTCCTTTCGGCGAGCGGTGCGGGCTGGCCGTGGCCCGGCGGCTCGCCGAGAAGGTGCGCGAGGGGCTGGCCGCCGTGGAGATCCTGGCGTGATGGGACGCCGCGTGAGGCGTGAGAAGAAAGGAGAAAGTGGCATGTCAGACGGAAAGGCGAGCGGCGCCGTCGAGGAGCAGGTGACAGAGCAGTCGCTCTACACCCAACTCGACGAGGTGCTGGAGAAGTACCGCGAGACGAGCGGCGCGCTGATCCCCGTGCTGCAATCGGCTCAGGACCTCTTCGGCTACCTGCCCGAGCAGGCGCTCAAGCGGATCAGCCTGCGCATGGGCAAGTCGTACAGCGAGGTGGCAGGGGTCGTGGGGTTCTACTCGTTCTTCTCCACCGCGCCGCGCGGGCGGCACCTGGTGCGCGTGTGCCTGGGCACCGCCTGCTACGTGCGCGGCGCCAAGCAGGTGCTGGAGGCGATCAAGGACCACCTGCGCATTGACGTGGGCGAGACGACCGGCGACCGCACGTTCTCACTGAGTGTGGCGCGGTGCTTCGGTGCCTGCGGCCTGGCCCCGGCCATGATGATTGACAGCGAGGTGCACCAGCGCGTGAAGGCCAACAAGGTCAAGGACATCCTCGACCAGGTGCGTCTCCAGGACGTGACCGCGAAGAAGGGAGACTGAGCCGTGGAGAAGAAGATCACGAGCCCGGCCGACCTGAAGGCCATCCGCGACAAGGCGCGGGCGGCCGTGGAACTGCGTACGAGCCAAGGCGACACCCACGTGGTGGTGCACATGGGCACCTGCGGCATCGCCGCGGGCGCGCGCGACGTGCTCGGGCAGGTCGTGAGCGAACTGAGCGAGGCCAAGGCGGCCCACGTGACGGTGAAGCAGACCGGCTGCCTGGGCCTCTGCGACCAGGAGCCCATGATGACCATCACCGACAAGGCGGGCAAGGAGTTCCGCTACGGCAAGCTCGACCGGCACAAGGTCCACGAGATCATCCAGGAACACGTCCTCGGCGGCCGGCCGGTCATCGAGCACATCATCACCTACTGAGGTGAAAGGGGCACAGAAACGCATGGATACCACACGATGTCACGTGCTGGTCTGCACGGGCGCCGGGTGCGTCGCCTCGGGAGCCAACGAGGTGCGCGACGCCTTCTGCGCCGAAGTCGAACGGCGGGGCCTCGACAAGGAGGTCAAGATCGTCGAGACCGGCTGCCTCGGCCCCTGCGCCGTGGGCCCGGTCGCCGTCATCTACCCCGACGGCGTCTTCTACCAGGGCCTCGAGGCGGGCGACGCGCCCGAGATCGTCGAGGAACACCTGCTCAAGGGGCGCGTGGTGGACCGCCTGGTCCACAAGGAGCCGGCCAAGGAGGAGCCGATCCGCGCGATCGGCGACATCCCCTTCTTCGGCAAGCAGGTCAAGATCGTGCTGCGCAATTGCGGCGTGATTGACCCGCTGAACATCGAAGAGTACATCGCCCGCGACGGCTACCAGGCCCTGGCCAAGGTGCTCACCAGCATGACGCCCGACGAGGTGATCGTGCAGATGAAGCAGTCGGGCCTCCGCGGCCGCGGCGGCGCCGGCTTCCCCACCTGGCTCAAGTGGAGCCTCTGCCGCAAAGCCGAGGGCGACGTCAAGTACATCCTCTGCAACGGCGACGAGGGCGACCCGGGCGCGTTCATGGACCGCAGCGTGCTCGAGGGCGACCCGCACAGCGTGATCGAGGGCATGGCCATTGCGGCCTACGCCATCGGCGCCTCGCAGGGCTACGCCTACATCCGCGCCGAGTACCCGCTCGCCGTCGAGCGCTTCGAGCACGCGCTCCGGCAGGCGCGCGAGTACGGCCTGCTGGGCGAGAACATCCTGGGCACGAAGTTCTGCTTCGACCTCGAGGTGCGCAAGGGCTCGGGCGCCTTCGTGTGCGGCGAGGAAACCGCGCTGATGACCTCCATCGAGGGCAAGCGCGGCGAGCCGCGGCCCCGCCCGCCTTTCCCCGCCAACAAGGGCCTCTGGGGCAAGCCCAGCGTGCTCAACAACGTCGAGACCTTCGCCAACGTGCCCGCCATCCTCCTCAAGGGCCCCGAGTGGTACGCCTCGTTCGGCACCAAGCTCTCCAAGGGCACCAAGGTGTTCGCCCTGGCCGGCGCCGTGAACAACACGGGCCTCGTCGAGGTGCCGATCGGCACGCCCCTGGGCGAGATCATCTACGACATCGGCGGCGGCATCCCGGGCGGCAAGGCCTTCAAGGCCGCGCAGATCGGCGGCCCCTCGGGCGGCTGCATCCCGCGCCAGCACCTCAACGTGCCGGTGGACTACGAGAGCCTGACCGAGCTGGGCGCCATCATGGGCTCGGGCGGCCTGATCGTGATGGACGAGGATAGCTGCATGGTGGACGTGGCGCGGTTCTTCCTGGACTTCGTGCAGGAGGAGTCGTGCGGCAAGTGCGCGCCCTGCCGCGTGGGAACCAAGCGCATGCTCGAGATCCTCGAGCGCATCTGCAACGGCAAGGGCGTCGAGGGCGATGTCGAGCGGCTGATGGACCTGGGCAAGAAGATCAAGGACACGGCGCTGTGCGGCCTGGGCCAGACGGCGCCCAACCCCGTGCTCTCCACCATCCGCTACTTCCGCGACGAGTACGACGCGCACATCCGCGAGAAGCACTGCCCGGCGGGCGTGTGCCCCGGCCTCGTGCGCGCCCCCTGCCAGAACGCCTGCCCGGCGCGGGTGGACGTGCCCGGCTTCGTGTCGCTGATCGGCGAAAAGCGCTACGCCGAGGCCCTGCGGCTGCACCGCGAGCGCAACCCGTTCGCCAGCGTGTGTGCGCGCGTGTGCTTCCACACGTGCGAGGACAAGTGCCGCCGCGCCACCCTCGACGAGCCGCTCTCGATCCGCTTCCTCAAGCGCTTCATGGTCGAGCAGGAAATCACCGTCCAGCTCCCCGAGATGCGCGAGAACGAGGCCAACGCCAAGCGCAAAATCGCGATCATCGGGGCCGGCCCCGCCGGCCTGTCGTGCGCCTACTTCCTGGCCCGCCTGGGCTACCGCCCGCGCATCTTCGAGGCCGAGCCTCGCCCGGGCGGCATGCTCGTGCAGGCCATTCCCGCTTACCGCCTGCCCCGCGAAGAGCTGGCCCGCGAGGTGCGCATGATCGAGCGCATGGGCGTGGAGATCGAGACCGGCGTACGCCTGGGCAAGGACATCACGCTGGCCGGCCTCCGCAGCGAGGGCTACGAGGCCGTGTTCCTCGGCATCGGCGCCCCGAACGGCGTGCGCCTGGGCATCCCGGGCGAAGAGGCGAACGGGGTGGTGGACGCGATCCGCTGGCTGCGCGAGTACAACATCCGCGGCTCGGCGCCCGTGGGGCGCAACGTGGCGATCATCGGCGGCGGCAACGCCGCCGTGGATGCGGCCCGCACGGCCATCCGCCTGGGCGCCCGCACCGTCACCATTCTCTACCGCCGCACGCGGGCCGAAATGCCGGCCTACATGGAGGAGGTTGAGGGCGCCGAGCAGGAGGGCGTGCGCCTCGAGTGCCTCACCGCCCCCGTGGAGATCGTGAGCGAGGGCGGCCAGGTGGTCGGCGTCAGGTGCCGCTCGATGACCCTGGGCGCGTTCGACCGCTCCGGGCGCCGCTCGCCCACCGCCAGGGGCGACGGGACCTACCTCGTGAAGGCCGACCAGGTGATCGCCGCCATCGGCCAGTCGCTCGACCCCAGCGAGATCATCAACGGCACGCCGCTGAAGCTCAACGAGCTGGGCTTCATCGAGGCCAACGCCGTGAGCGGCCGGACGTCGGTGGAATGGCTCTTCGCCGGCGGCGACGCCGTCACAGGCCCCAGCTCCGTGGTGAACGCCATCGCGGCCGGCGAGAAGGCGGCCGTGGCGATGGATGCCTTCCTCAGCGGCGAGGCGCATCCCTTCTGGCGCAAGGACAAGCAGGTGGACACGTACTTCGACCCCGACGCCGACCCCGTGGAGTACCCGCGGGCCCGCATCCGCCGCATCCCGGTGGACAAGCGCCGCAGCAACTTCCGCGAGGTCGAGCGCCCCTGGCCCGAGAACATCGCCGTCCGCGAGGCACGTCGCTGCCTGCGGTGCGACTTCCGCCGCGAATGACCCCCGGTGAGAACCTCCCGCAGGTCCCAGACCTGCGGGAGGTCACGACAGCGAAAGGAGCCAAGTCCCTATGCCAACGCTGACAGTGGACAACATCCCCGTCGAGGTCAGCAACGGGGCGACGATTCTGGACGCGGCCCAGAAGGCCGGCATCCGAATCCCCACCCTGTGCTACCTCGAGGGTGTGCAGGCCATCGGCGCGTGCCGCGTGTGCGTGGTCGAGGTCGAGGGCGCTAAGACCCTCGTCGCCTCGTGCGTCATGCCCGCCGCCGACGGCATGAAGGTGCTCACCAACTCCAAGCGCGTGCGCGACGCGCGCCGCACCATCGTCGAGCTCCTGCTCTCCGACCACGAGGGCGACTGCCAGACCTGCGACCGCAACGACGACTGCGAACTCCAGAGCGTCGCCCGCGAGCTCGGCATCCGCCAGGTCACCTACGCCGGCGAGAAAGGCAAGCGGCCCAAGGACACCAGCACCCCGGCCCTCGTGCGCGACATGGCCAAGTGCATCGCCTGCCGCCGCTGCGTCACCGTGTGCGGCGAAACCCAGGGCGTCGGCGGGCTCTTCCCGCAGAAGCGCGGCTTCAACACCCTCATCGGCCCGGCCTTCGGCGCCAACCTCAACGACATCGTGTGCGTGCAGTGTGGGCAGTGCGGCGCCGTGTGCCCCGTGGGCGCCATCAGCGAGCGCGACCAGATTGACGAGGCGTGGGCCGCGCTCGACGACCCGACCAAGCACGTCGTGGTGCAGACCGCGCCCGCCATCCGCGCCGCGCTCGGCGAGTGCTTCGGCTACAAGCCGGGCACCCTCGTCACCGGCAAGATGGTCACCGCCCTCCGACGCCTCGGCTTCGACGCCGTCTTCGACACCAACTTCACGGCCGACCTCACGATCATCGAGGAAGGCACCGAACTCCTCGTGCGCCTCAAGAAGGCCCTGGTGGACAAAGAGGCCGTGGCCCTGCCCCAGTTCACGAGCTGCTCGCCCGGCTGGATCAAGTACTGCGAACACTTCTACCCCGAGCTGCTGCCGAACCTCTCCACCGCCAAGTCGCCCCAGCAGATGTTCGGCGCCGTGGCCAAGACCTACTACGCCCAGAAGCTTGGCAAGCGGCCCGAGGACATCGTCGTCGTCTCCATCATGCCCTGCACCGCCAAGAAGTTCGAAGCCCAGCGGCCAGAGATGAACGACAGCGGGGTGCGCGACGTGGACATCGTGTTGACGACGCGCGAGCTGGGCCGTATGATCAAGCAGGCAGGTATTGACTTCACGACGCTGCCGGACGACAAGATGGACGCCCCGCTCGGCCTCTCGAGTGGCGCGGCCGATATCTTCGCCAACACGGGCGGTGTCATGGAGGCGGCCCTCCGCACCGTCTATGAAATCGTCACCGGCGAGCCGCTGCCCTTCAAGAACCTCCACGTCAAGCCCATCGTGGGCCTCGAGGGGGTGAAGGAGGCGGAGTTGACGATTCCCAAGGCCGTGCCCGAATGGAAATTCCTCGAGGGCGTCACGGTGCGGGTGGCGGTGGCCCACGGCCTGAGCAACGCCCGCAAGGTGATCGAGCGGATCAAGAGCGGCGAAGGCCAGTACCACTTCGTCGAGGTGATGACCTGCCCCGGCGGCTGCATCGGCGGCGGCGGCCAGCCGCGCCTGACCACCGACGCGGTGCGCAAGGCGCGCATCGCCGCCATCTACAAGGAAGACGAGGGGAAGAAACTCCGCAAGAGCCACGAGAACCCCGAGATCAAGCAGATCTACGAGGAGTTCCTCGTCAAGCCCCTCGGCGAGAAGTCGCACCACCTGCTGCATACGCACTACGAGCCGCGGCAGAAGGTGTAGAGGGATTGCGGACCGGCGGTTTCGGATTGCGGATCGGGGGCCCCATGCCTCCGAGCCGCAATCCGGAATCCGCGGCCAGAAAGCGGACCATGGGCATCGTCTCGACGATCCGCGAGAAGTGCAAGCGCTGCTACACCTGCGTGCGCGAGTGCCCGGCCAAGGCCATCAAGGTCGAGGGCGGGCAGGCCATGGTCATCGAGGAACGCTGCATCGCCTGCGGCAACTGCGTGAAGGTGTGCGCGCAGAAGGCCAAGCTGATCGAGGATAGCATCGCCAGCGTGCGGCGCATGCTGCGGAACGGCTCCCGCGTGTTCGCCTGCCTGGCGCCCTCGTTTCCCGCCGCCTTCCATCCCACCCGCCCGGGCAAAGTCGTCGCCGCCCTGCGGCGGCTGGGCTTTGCCGAGGTGTGGGAGGTGGCCTTCGGGGCCGAGCTGTGCAGCCAGGCCTACGGGCGGCTGTTCCGGGAGGCCCAGCGCGCGGGCCGGCGCGTCATCGCCTCCCCCTGCCCCGCCGTGGTGGCCTTTGTCGAGAAGTACATGCCGGCGCTCCACGACGCGCTGGCGCCGATCGTGTCGCCGATGATCGCCGCGGCCCGCGCCATCCGCAAACGCCACGGCGACACGGTGCGCATTGTCTTCATCGGGCCCTGCATCGCCAAGAAGAACGAGATCCGCGACCCGAAAGTGGCCGGCGAGGTGGATGGCGTGTTGACCTTCCGCGAGCTGGCCGACATGATCCGCGAGGCGGGCCTTGCGCCCGACGAACTGCCCGAGAGCGGGTTCGACAGCCCCCGCTGCCACATCGGCCGCTCGTTCCCCATCTCGGGCGGCCTCCTGAAGACGGCCGGGCTCTCCACCGACATCCTCGAGAACGCCGTCGTCATCACCGAGGGCAAGGACCGCGTGCTCGACGCCCTCGACGCCGTGGCCGAAGGGCGCAGCCAGGCCCGCTTCTTCGACGTTCTGTTCTGCGAGGGTTGCATCAACGGCCCGAAGATCCTCAACGATCTCAGCGTGTTCGCCCGCAAGGAGATCATCGCCGACTACGTCAACGAGCAGAGCCGGTTCACCACGCAGCGCGACCTGGCCGATGCCCTGGCGGAGTTCGAGGGCCTGGACCTCCGCCGCGGCTACACGCCCCAGGACCTCAAGCTGCGCCATCCCACCGAGGACGAGATCACCCAGGCGCTGCGCTCGCTGCGCAAGTTCGCCCCCGAGGACCAGCTCAACTGCGGCGCCTGCGGCTACCGGACCTGCCGTGAGAAGGCCATCGCCGTCTGCCAGGGCCTGGCCGAGCCCGAAATGTGCCTGCCCTACCTGGTCGAGGAGCTCGAGGAAACGTGCAAGGAGCTCCAGGCCTCGCACGCCGAACTCAAGTCGGCCCACCAGCGCCTGATCGAGAGCGAGCGGCTGGCCTCGATGGGCCAGCTCTCGGCCGGCGTGGCCCACGAGATCAACAACCCGTTGGGCACCGTGCTGCTCTACTCGCACATGCTGCTCAAGCAACTGCGCGACGGCGACCCGCGCCGGGCCGACCTCCAGATGATCGCCAACGAGGCCACCCGCTGCAAGGCCATCGTGCGTGGGCTGCTGGACTTCGCCCGCCAGTCGCGCGTCTCGAAGGCCCCGACCGACCTGGCGGCCCTGGTGGCCGAGGTCTTCGCCATCCTGGCGCCCAAGGCCAAGGAGGCCGGGGTGGCGCTCGCCTGCGACGTGCCGGCCGACCTGCCTCCCATGATGCTCGACGCCGCCCAGATCAAGCAAATGCTCGTGAACCTGGTGCACAACGGCGTGGACGCCACTCCCGAGGGGGGCAGGGTGGAGGTGGGCGCCCGGCTGTGCGACGCCGCACACCGCGTGGAAATCCGCGTGACCGACACCGGCTGCGGCATTCCCGAGGAGAACCTCTCGCGCCTCTTCACCCCCTTCTTCACCACCAAGGAGATGGGGCGCGGCACCGGCCTCGGCCTGGCCATCTGCTACGGCGTCGTCAAGATGCACTCGGGCGATATCGCCGTCGAGAGCCAAGTGGGCAAGGGCACCACCTTCACCGTCACCCTGCCCGTCGGCGATGGCCTGGCGGCGCCGGACGCCGCTCTCCCGCTCCCCGGCACCGTGGCCAAAGGGGGAGCACGATGACCCGCGAGGCCCCTCTGATCCTGCTCGTGGACGACGACCCGGACTTCCTGGACATGACGAGCCACGTTCTCGAAGCAGCCGGCTACCGTGTGGCCACCGCGCCGGACCCTCCCACGGCGCTGGACCTTCTGGGCCGTGAGACGCCTTGCCTCGTGGTGACCGATCTGATGATGACCGGCCTGGACTCCGGCTTCTCGCTGGCGCGGCAGATCAAGACCGACCCCCGCTTCCGAGGCCTGCCCGTGATCGTCGCCACGGCCATCGCCTCGCGGCTCGGCCTCGATTTCGCCCCGCGCACCGGCGACGACCTGTCGGCCATGCACGCCGACGCCTTTCTCGAGAAGCCCGTGCTGCCGGCGGACCTGCTCGCGGCGGTCCACAGGCTCCTGGCCCGCCGCCCAGAAGGGGAAAAGCCATGAGCGACCCCGTGCGCATCCTGGTGGTGGACGACGAACTCGGCATGCGCGAGGGCTGCCGCCGCATCCTGGCCGACGAGGGCTACGAGGTGGAGACGGCCGCCGACGGCCTGGCCGGGCTCGAGCTCTTCCGCGAGCGCGGCAACTTCACGGCGGCGCTGGTGGACCTCAAGATGCCGCGCATGGGCGGCCTGGAACTCGTCGAGAGAATCCATGAGCTGGACCCCGACGCCCTGATCCTCGTCGTCACCGCCTACGCCACGATTGACACGGCGGTGGAGGCCACCAAGCGCGGCGCCTACGGCTACATCCCCAAGCCGTTCACCCCCGACGAACTGCTGCTGCCCGTGCGCAACGGCCTCGAGCGCCGCGCACTCTCCCTCGAGGCCCGCCGCCTGCGCGAAGAACGCCAGAACCGCCTCCTCGAAGTCGCCTTCGAGCGCTCCAAGTGCAATACGGTGATCCACTGCATGACCGACGGCGTCATCGTGGTGAACCGCGACGGCCAGGTCGTGCTGCGCAACAACGCGGCGGCCCGCATGCTGCCCGAGTGCGCGGCCCTGCCGTTGCCCGCGCCGCTCGAGCAGTTGGCCTGCGCCCCGCTAACGGGCCTCGTCACCGAGGCACTGCACGCCACCTCGCTGCCGCTCATCGTCTCGCGCGAGATCGCGCTCGACCAGTGCACGTACATGGCCAACGCGAGCCCGGTCTTCGAGCCGGGCGGCGACATTCTCGGCGCCGTGGCCGTGCTCCGCGACATCACGGCGCTCAAGAAGCTCGAGATCGCGAAGTCCATGTTCGTCTCCATGGTGGCCCACGAGATCAAGAGCCCGCTGGCCGCCATCGAGGGCTATCTCAACGTCATCCTCAGCGGCGTGGGCGGCAACGACCCGCAGCGCGACCGCAAGATGCTCGAGCGGTCGTTGCTGCGCGCCCGAGCCTTGCGGGGCATGGTTGCCGACCTGCTGAACCTCACGGCGATGGAGACCGGCGACTTCGTTATCAAGCGCGCCCCGCTCGACCTGGGCGAGGCGGTGACGGCGGCGGCCGAAGCCTGCCGCGAACGGGCCGAGGCCAAGCACATCGAGCTGAAGCTCCAGGGTGCCGATCGCGCCGGCGCGCCCGTGCTGGCCGATCGTGCGGCCCTCGTGAGCATCTTCACGAACCTCATTGACAACGCGATCAAGTACACCCCGGAGAACGGACACGTGGCCGTGGAGGTCGAGCCCAACGGCATGTACGCCAAGGTGGCCGTGAAGGACGACGGAATCGGAATGGCGCCGGAGGAGAAGGAGCGCGCCTTCGACGAGTTCTACCGGGCGAAGAACGCGCAGACCGCCCACGTGCCCGGCACGGGCCTGGGCCTCACGATCGTCAAGCGCCTCGTCGAGATCCACCAGGGCCGCGTCACCCTCGACACCGCACCGGGCAAGGGCAGCACGTTCACCGTGCGGCTGCCCGTCGTCAAGCCCGACGAAGCGCACTAAGGCCGCGACGCCGATGAAGCGAAACGAGATCCTCGAATGGCTGCGGGAGAACGACGAGGAGCGCCTCGATGAGCTGTGGCGCGCCGCCGACGCCGTCCGCAGCGAGCACGTCGGCGACGCCGTCCACCTGCGCGGCCTGGTCGAGGTCTCCAACCACTGCGTGCGCTCGTGCGCCTACTGCGGCCTGCGCGCGCCCAACCGCGCGCTCCGGCGCTACCGCCTCACAGCCGACGAAGTGCTCGCCTGCGCCCGGGAGGCCGCCGCGCTGGGCTTCGGCACAGTTGTGCTTCAGGCCGGCGAGGACTACGGCCTGACGCGCGAGGGGGTGGCCGACCTCGTGCGGCGCATCCAGGCGGAGACGCCGCTGGCCGTGACCCTGAGCCTGGGCGAGCGGCCCGACGCCGATCTCGCTGCCTGGCGCGCGGCGGGGGCCGACCGTTACCTGCTCCGCTTCGAGACCTCCAACCGCGCCCTCTACGACCGAATCCACCCGCCGCTGGCGGGCCGCCCGTCCGACCGCATCGCGATCCTGCGCCGCCTGACCGCCCTCGGCTACGAGGCCGGCAGCGGCGTGATGATCGGCATTCCGGGCCAGACCTATGACGACCTGGCCGCCGACATCGCGCTGTTCCGCGAACTGGACCTCGACATGATCGGCGTTGGGCCCTACCTTCCTCACCCTGCGACCCCGCTCGGCGGCGGCACAGGCGGCGCGCCCGCCGCCGACCAGGTGCCCAACTCCGAGCTCATGACCTACAAGGTCCTCGCTCTCACCCGGCTCATCTGCCCGTGGGCCAACATCCCCAGCACCACGGCCCTGGCCACCCTCAACCGCGAGCGCGGCCGCGAGCTGGGCCTGGCGCGCGGCGCCAACGTGGTGATGCCCAACCTCACGCCGCCCCAGTACCGGGCGCTGTACGAGATCTACCCGGCCAAAGCCTGCCTGTTCGAGGCCTCGCGCGAGACCCACGAGGCCCTGAAGCAACGCATCCTCGCCCTGGGCCGCACCCTCGGCACAGGGCCGGGCCGTTCCGCGCGACGTGACCGCGCGACCCCTCCGGCGCGCGCGTGATATCGAGGTGTGCCATGCGACCGACGAGTCTGACGAGTCTGACAAGTCCGACGTGCCCGACGGGTCCGGCCGGCTCCGCGGCGGGCGCCGTGGATTTCATTGACGACGCGCTGCTCACGAGCCTGGCCGAGGCCGGGCCGGCCGACCCCGGCCAGGTGCGGGAGATCATTGCCAAGAGCCTCGCCAAGCAGGCGCTGAGCGTGGAGGAGACGGCGGTGCTCGTGCGCGCCACCGAGCCGGCGCTCGTCGAGGAAGTGTTCGAGGCGGCCCGCGAGCTCAAGCGCACCGTCTACGGCAACCGCATCGTGCTCTTCGCGCCCCTCTACATCGGCAACTACTGCGTCAACGACTGCGCCTACTGCGGCTTCCACCGGTCGAATGTGGACGCCGTCCGCCGCACCCTGGGCGAGGCCGAGATCCGCCAGCAGGTCGAGGCCCTGGAGGACCACGGCCACAAGCGCCTCATCCTCGTCTTCGGCGAGCACCCGCGCTACACGCCCCAATTCATGGCCGACACCGTGCGGCTCGTCTACAGCATCCGCAAGGGCCGCGGCTCGATCCGCCGCGTGAACATCAACGCCGCGCCCCTCGACCACGAGGGCTACCGGCTCCTGAAGGCCGCCGGCATCGGCACCTACCAGATTTTCCAGGAAACCTACCACCACCCCACCTACGCCCGCATGCACAAGCAGGGCACGCCCAAGGGCGACTACCTCTGGCGCCTCCACGGCCTCTCGCGCGCCTTCGAGGCCGGCTGCGACGACATGGGCATCGGCGCCCTCTTCGGCCTCTACGACTGGCGCTTCGAGGTCCTCGGCCTCGTCGCCCACGCCGTGCATCTTCAGAAGACCTACAACGTCGGCCCGCACACCATCAGCTTTCCGCGCCTGCGGCCCGCCTCGGGCGTGCACCTCCGGACGGGCTACGAGGTGAGCGACGCCGACTTCAAGCGCGTGATCGCCATCCTGCGCCTCGCCGTGCCCTACACGGGCCTCATCCTCACCGCCCGCGAGCCCGCCGCGCTCCGCCGCGAGGCCATGGGCTTCGGCGTCTCGCAGATTGACGCCGGCAGCCGCATCGAGCTGGGCGGCTACACCGAGGCCGGCGACGCCCAGGTGCGCGAGCGCGAGCAGTTCGAACTCGGCGACATCCGCCCGCTGGACGCCGTGATACGCGAGCTGCTCGAGGACGGCTACGTGCCCAGCTTCTGCACCGCCTGCTACCGCCTCGGCCGCACGGGCGAGCACTTCATGGAGTTCGCCATCCCCGGCTTCATCAAACGCTTCTGCACCCCCAACGCGCTTTCCACGCTGACGGAATATCTGGTAGACTATGCTTCGCCGCAGACCCGCGCCGCCGGCGAGCGGCGCTTGGCCGAGGAACTGGCCCAGATGCCCGACAGCCCGCTCAAACGCCAGCTCCTCGAACGACTCGAACGCATCAGGACTA
This sequence comes from Planctomycetota bacterium, assembly GCA_035384565.1. Lineage (NCBI taxonomy): Bacteria > Pseudomonadati > Planctomycetota > Planctomycetota bacterium. The sequence goes on from DAOOIT010000003.1 coordinate 90,944, forward strand.
CCGACGAGCGCGACCTCTACTTCTGAAGCATGGCGCACTACCGCAAAGAACACGACCTCCTCGGCGAGCGCGAAGTGCCCGCGGAAGCGCTCTGGGGCATCCACACCCTGCGCGCCGTCGAGAACTTCCCCCTCGCCGGCCGCCCCGTCCACCCCGCCCTCATCCACGCCTACGGCACGGTGAAACTGGCCTGCGTGAAGACCAACCGCGCGCTCGGGGCCTGGGGCGACGACGCGGCGAAGGCGGATGCCCTCGAGGCCGCGTGCCAGGAGATGGCCGAGGGCAAGCTCGACCGCCACATCGTGGTGGACTCCCTTCAGGGCGGCGCCGGCACCTCGACGAACCTGAACGTCAACGAGGTGCTCGCCAACCGCGCGCTCGAGCTGCTCGGCGAGCCGCTGGGCCGCTACCAACGCGTCTCGCCCCTGGACGACGTCAACCGCCACCAGTCCACCAACGACACCTACCCCACGGCCCTCAAGCTCGCCGCCATCCGCCTCGTGCGCGCGCTCGAAGACAAGATCGTGCCCCTCCAAGAGGCCTTTCAGGCCAAGGAGAAGGAGTTCGCGCACGTCGTGAAGGTCGGGCGCACCGAGCTTCAGGACGCCGTGCTGATGACGCTGGGCCGCGAGATGAGCGCCTGCGCCGAGGCATTCAACCGCGACCGCTGGCGCATCTACAAGTGCGAGGAGCGCCTGCGGGTCGTCAACCTCGGCGGCACCGCTATCGGCACCGGCATCGGCGCGCCCCGGCAGTACATCTTCCGCGTGGTGGACACGCTTCGCGAGCTGACCGGCATCGGCTTCGCCCGCGCCGAGAACCTCGTCGAGGCCACACAGAACGCCGACGTGTTCGTCGAAGTCTCCGGCATCCTCAAGGCCTGCGCCGCCTCGCTCCTGAAGGTTTCGGGCGACCTGCGGCTCCTCTCCTCCGGCCCCGAGGCAGGCCTGGGCGAAATCCGCCTCCCCCAGCGCCAGGCCGGCTCCTCCATCATGCCCGGCAAGGTCAACCCCGTCATCCCCGAGGCCGTCTCCCAGGCCGCCATGCTCGTGATGGCCCACGACCAGGCCATCGCCTTCGCCGCCGCTTCGGGCAACCTCGAACTGAACGCGTTCCTCCCCCTCATCGCCCACTGCCTGCTGGAGAGCCTGGAGCTCTTAGCCCGCTCGTGCGACATCCTGCGGCGCCTGTGCGTCGAGGGCCTCGCGGCCGACGAGGCGCGCTGTCGCGCACACCTCGATGCCTCCACCGCCACGGCCACGGCGCTGCTCGGCTGCCTGAGCTACGAGGCCGTCTGCCGCCTCGTCCAGATCGCCGCCCGCGAGGGCAAGAGCGTCAAGCAGTGCGCCATCGAGCTCGGCCTCCTCACCGAGGAACAGTTCAACGAAATGGTCAGCCCCGAGGCCGTCTGCCGCCTGGGTACCCCGCCGGTGAGGAACGGATGAATGGATGGTTGGATGGATGGATGCCAGAGAAGACACCGACCCGTTGATCCTCTCCTGGATTCATCCATTCATCCACCCGCGCATTCATCCCCCGTATGTTAACGGGAGACCTGACTGATGGAGCGAACTCCCAAGGGCTTGCGGCTGCATATCGGCCTCTTCGGCCGGCGGAATGTCGGGAAATCGAGCCTGCTCAACGCCATCACCCGCCAACAGGTCTCCATCGTGTCGGACGTGGCGGGCACCACGACCGACCCGGTCGAGAAGCCGATGGAGCTGCTGCCCCTCGGCCCCGTGCTCTTCATTGACACGGCGGGGATTGACGACGAGGGGGCGCTCGGCGAGATGCGCGTGGCCCGCACCCGCAAGGTCTTCGACCGCACCGACCTCGGCGTCATCATCGCCGAGCCCGGCCACTGGGGCGCCTTCGAACAGCAGATCTACGACGAGTTGCGCGCGCGGAAGTGTCCCGTCATCGTCGTCTTCAACAAGTGCGACCTCGGCGAGCCCGACGCCGCCCTCGTCGAACGCCTCCAGAAGGAGAAAGTCCGAACCGTCCGCACCGTTTGTAATGCGGCCTTCAGGCCGTCTCCTGAAGAGCGACGGGCTGAAGCCCGCACTGCGAACACGGGGATTCTGGACTTCCGACAGGCGCTCCTCGACACCGCGCCCGCCGACTTCCTCAACAATCCCGCGATCCTCGCCGACCTCGTGGGGCCGGGCGAGATGGCTGTCCTCGTGGTACCCGTGGACAAGGAGGCCCCGAAAGGCCGCCTCATCGTGCCCCAGGTGCAGGCCATCCGCGACCTGATTGACGGCGACGCCTTCGCGCTCGTCGTCAAGGAGCGCGAGCTGCGCGAGGCCCTCGACCGCCTCAAGAAGCCGCCCAAGCTCGTCGTCACCGACTCGCAGGCCTTCCTCAAGGTCGTAGCCGACACGCCGCGCGACATCCCCCTCACCAGCTTCTCGATCCTCTTCGCCCGCTACAAGGGCGACCTGGCCGAGATGGTGCGCGGCGCCCTCGCCTGCGAGACCCTGCGGCCCGGCGACCGCATCCTCGTGGCCGAATCGTGCTCGCACCACCCGATCGCCGAGGACATCGGCCGCGTGAAGATCCCCCGCTGGCTCACCCAGCTCGTCGGCGGCAAGCTGCACTTCGACACGATCCAGGGCCACGACTTCCCCGACGACCTCGCCTCGTACAAGCTCGTCATCCACTGCGGCGGGTGCATGATGAACCGCCGCGAGATGCTCACCCGCATTCTCCGCTGCAAGCAGGCGGGCGTGCCGATCTCCAACTACGGCCTCATCGTCGCCTACTCGCTCGGCATCTTCGAGCGCGCCCTCGAGCCCTTCCCCGCGGCGCTCGAGGTCTACCGTGAAGCCCTGGCCGCCAGGGCTTAGCCTTCGCGCGCCCCCTCGCGTTTGCTATACTATCCCTCGGCCCGCGGAGCGAACAACATGCCAGCAGCGAAGAGCGTTGGTGCAGCGGTTCTCCTGGCCTTCGCCCCGGTAGCTAGAACAGGGGAGGGGACCGGGCCTCAGGCAACGGTCAGCCAATATGGGATCACATGGACCTTGGCCCAGCCAGCCCGCGTCGGGCGCTTCGTGACGGGCGACTGGTGGGTGGTGGGGCCGGTGGTGGTCAACGCCGTCAGCCCTGCGCCTGCCGACGGGCGGAACGGCTCGGTGGTGAATCCCCCAGCGGGCAAACGCCAGGGCTATGACGACAGAATCACCGGCTACGATGCCTCGCTCCGCGCCGCTTTCCCCCTCACGCTCAAGCCCGGCCAGTCGCTCGTCACGACGGCCAGCGTCGGAAAGGTCGGCGACAAGACGCCCGACACGGTGCCCGGCCAATACTGCCGCGGGCCGCTGCGGACGGCCACCGTGCTGACCTGTGTGGCCGAGCCGCCGCCCGCCGACGCCTTCCGCCCCGCCTATGTGGGCGACAAGAAGCCGGCCTTTGCCGCCAGCCAGCTCCGCCGCGACCTCTTGCCGCGCCTCCAGCCCGTCGGGCCGCTGCCCGACGTCAAGCTCCACGAGCGCTACCTCGAGCGTATCTGGCTCGACCACCTCCACGAGTGGCCCAACCGCCTGATGCACCCGCTGGAGAACATGCCCGATTACGGCCGCGAGATCACCAACATCGTCTCCACCGTCTCGCTCCTGCTCCTCCTCGACGACCCGGCGCCTGTGGGCGTGGCGTCCCCGCCCCGCGAAACGCTCCTCCTCCGTTTCGTGCAATTGGGCATTGACTACTACGGCGCCACGCAGTCGGATGCCGACTTGTGGCGCGCCAATGGCGGGCACAACTCGGGCCGCAAGATGCCCATCCTCTTCGCCGGCGTGCTCCTCGGCCACGACGGGATGAAGGGCGTGAAGGCCTCATTCGCGGAAGACCAACAGACCTACTACGGCACGGGCTACCGCGGCCAGAAGGCGCTCTGGACCATTGACACCACGGAGGCCCGCCGCCACGAGCACCTGCCGCCCGAGCGGTGGGCGGGGCCGCCCTTCAAGGGCGATAACGACGGCTGGAAATCCGAGGGCTACCGCCTCCTCAACGGACCCACCTGGGTCGGCCAGGCCCTCGCCGCCCGGCTCCTCGGCGCCAAGGGCTTCTGGGGCCACGAGCCCTTCTTCGACTACGTGGACCGCTGGGTGGCCGAGGCCGCCGACGGCACGGTGGACAAGAGCACGATGAAGCCGACCGGCTACCAGCCCTTCCCCGGCGGAGCGGGCGGCTTTGTCGGGGCCATGTGGAAGGCCTATCGCTCCAGGGCCGACGAGATCGGCGCCCAAGTGCTTGCCCGGGCGAGAAGATGAGGAAGACCCCGAAGGCACACGGACCGGCTCGGACGCACACGGACGCATGCGGGGCACGGGTGCGCGCACACGTTCGTGCGCGTCCGTGGAAGCCCGTGGCGCTGCCTCACAAGCTCAAGGGGTATTCATGACCACGATCCAATTCCTCGACTACCTCGGCACCCTTGCCTTCGCGGTGTCCGGCGCGCTCAAGGGCGTGCGGAAGGAGATGGACATCTTCGGCGTGGCCGTGCTGGCGACGGTGACGGCCATCGGCGGCGGCACGATTCGCGACACGCTGCTCAAAGCCGATGTCTTCTGGCTCCGCGACCCGGTCTACGTGCCACTGGCTGTGGCGGCGGCGATCGGGGTGTTCGTGCTCTACCATTGGGTGCAACGGGGCCGATGGGAGCTGCTGATCGCCGACGCCGTGGGCCTCGGCGTGTTCGCGGCCATCGGCGCGGTGAAGGCGTGGGACGCCGGCACCGGCCTCGTGGGTGTGGTGACGATGGCCTGCCTCACGGGCGTGGGCGGGGGCATCATCCGCGACGTGCTCGCGCGCGACGTGCCGGCCGTGCTCCGCGAAGAGGTCTATGCCTCGGCCACGATGGCGGGCGCATTTCTCTTCTACGTGCTCATGCGCGCCGGGGCGGGGCAGGGCGTAGCCGTGTGGGCCGCGGCGTGCCTCACCCTCGCCGTCCGCCTCGCCAGCATCGCCCTCCGCTGGCACCTGCCACGCCGGATTGTGGATGAAAACGAGCCGTGAGGCGCTCCCCCTCTCGAAGGTTCCAGTGCCTTTGGGAGGGGGGCGAAGGATAGACACCCGCCGGCCAGCACCCTCCCGAAGGTATCGGAACCTTCGGGAGGGCTCGCTGGCGCTCGCGGCTCCGCGACCGGCCCGGCCCCGTCCCCATCATCGTTTGAAGCTGACTCTGCGATAGCCGAACTCGCGCAGGCAGTCGAGCACGTTCATCACCCAGCCGTGCTGCGCGTCGTCGGCGGGCTCCATGAGCACCGGGAAATCGCGCCCGCCGGGCACGGCGGCGAGGTCGCGCAGGCGGACGCGCACGGCGCGCCAGTCGGGCATCACCTGATGGTCAATGGCGACCTGGGGCCGCGGCGCCTCGGCCGTGCCGATGTTCCGCACCGCGATGGCAAGCTCGTCAAACCGCCCGGCGATGCGGGGGCCGGTCGGCGGCAGGCGAGTCTCCAGTTCGCGATCAATCTCGCGGAACCGTGTGCCGACCATGAAGAACAGCAGCAGCAGGAACACGCAGTCAATCAGTGGGGTGAACGACATCTCGGTGAGTTTCACGCGACGCTCGGGCTGGCGGAGCAATGTACTCATCGCGTGTCCTCCAGGGGACGTCTGCCCCCTGACCCGAGTATACCTCGAAACTGCCGCGTGTCAATTGAGCGGCGGAGCAAATGTCGAATACCAAACGCCGGCTTTCGAATGACGAGAGGAGGCGAAAGAGAGCGAGCCCCCGCCTACCCCGTGATCGAAGGCCAAACGCGGCACGCATTACTTAAGTGTATATATAGCAGTAAGTTAGGCGGCCATCTGTAAAACCGCCGTAAATGGTCTAGGACGCGAGATCAGCGGCCCCTTTGACCCCTGATACCTTCGGCGGCCGGGCTCTGGGAGCGGAAGGCAGAAGTGTAGTATACGAGACGACTTGAGAAGTGTGGCGATTCGGCATGTCCGTCAACTCCGGATGCGTCCTGGGGCCTCTGAGTGCGTTCTCGGGTTATCGGACGTTATTGCGGCTCAGAACTCGGCGGACTTGGGGGTGCGGGGGAAGGGGATGGCGTCGCGGATGTTGGCCATGCCCGTGGCGAACTGCACGGTGCGCTCGAAGCCCAATCCGAATCCCGCGTGTGGGACAGTGCCGTAGCGCCGCAGGTCGAGATACCACCAGTAGTTCCTGGGGTCGAGGCCGCCTTCGGCCATGCGACGCTCCAGCACGTCGCGGCGCTCCTCGCGCTGGCTGCCGCCGATGATCTCGCCGATCTTGGGCACCAGCACGTCCATCGCCGCAACCGTCCGCTCGTCGTCGTTGACCCGCATGTAAAAGGCTTTGATGGCCTTGGGGTAGTTGCGGACGATGACGGGCTTCCTGATGTGTTTCTCGGTGAGGTAACGCTCGTGCTCGGTCTGGAGGTCGCGGCCCCATTCGACGGGGAACTCGAAGCTCTCGCCCGATTTCTGAAGGATCTCGATGGCCTCGGTGTAGGTGATGCGCTCGAAGGCGCTGGCGACGATGTGCTGAAGGGTTTCCATGACCGTCTTGTCCACCCACTGGTTGAAGAAGGCCATGTCGTCGGGGCAGCGCTCGAGGGCGGCGGAGAGCAGGTGCTTGATGTAGGCCTCGGCGAGGTCCATGTCGCCCTCGAGGTCGCAGAAGGCCATCTCGGGCTCGATCATCCAGAACTCGGCGAGGTGGCGGGGCGTGTTCGAGTTCTCGGCCCGGAACGTGGGGCCGAAGGTGTAGACGTTGGTGAGAGCGCAACAATGGGTCTCGACCGAGAGCTGGCCGCTGACTGTGAGGAAGGCCCGGCGGCCGAAGAAGTCCTGTGAGAAGTCCACCGAGCCGTCGGGCAGGCGGGGCGGTTCCTTGGGGTCGAGGGTGGTGACGGTGAACATCTCGCCCGCGCCCTCGCAGTCGCTGGCGGTGATGATGGGGGTGTGGACGTAGAGGAAGCCCCGGCCCTGGAAGAACTCGTGGGTGGCATGGGCCAGGCAGTTACGCACGCGGGCGATGGCGCCGAAGGTGTTCGAGCGGGGGCGCAGGTGGGCGACCTCGCGGAGGTATTCGAACGTGTGGCGCTTCTTCTGCATCGGATAGGCGTCGGGGTCCTGCACCCAGCCGAGCACGTCGAGCTTCTTCGCCAGCACCTCGACGGCCTGGCCCTTGCCGGGGGAGGCGCGCAGCTCGCCCTCCACGCGCACGGAGCAGCCGGTGACAAGGCGTTTCACTTCGCCCTCGTAGTTCGGCAGCGAGGCGTCGGCGATGACCTGGATTCCGGCCATGCACGAGCCGTCGTTCACGTCGAGGAACGACAGCTCCTTGGAGTCGCGGCGCGAGCGGAGCCAGCCGTAGACGACCACGGCGGCGCCGAAGTCGCGGCGGGCGAGGATATGCTTCACGCGGTGTTCTGGCTCAAGTGCTCGCATGTGAGCATCTCCGTCCGAGTTCGCATAGGGCCTACGGGTCCTATCGGGAGAAGAATGGCGCTATCGCCTCCCATATTTCCATGCCTCGTCGTACATGGCCAGGATGTTGGCGACGGGGCTGACGGCCTGGAGGTTGTGGCAGGGGGCGAGGATGTAGCCCGTGCCGTCGGAGGCCAGGGCGTCTATGCAGTGGCGCACCTCGGCGCGCACCTCGGCGGGGGTGCCGAAGGGGAGGATGCGCTGGTTCTCCACGCCGCCGTGGAAGCAGAGCCTGTGGCCATACTCGCGCTTGAGTTCGGCCAGGTCCATGCCGGGGCAGGTCCATTGAACGGGGTTGAGGATATCAATGCCCAGCTCGACGAGGTCGGGGAGGAAGGCGCGGCAACTGCCGTCGTCGTGGTGGAAGACCTTGATGCCGAACTCGCGGCACAGGGCGATGAAGCGGGCGTGATGGGGCTTGTAGAACTCGCGGTAGACGGCCAGGCTGATCATCGGGCCATGCTGGGAGCCGAGGTCGTCGGTCACCTGCGCCACGTCAATGAGGCCGTCGCAGGCCTCGAACATGCGGCGGTGGTGCTGGAGGATGAACTCGCACATGCGATCGAGCAGGTGGTGGGTGAAATCGGGCTTCAGCAACGGGTCGGTCAGCGAGAGCTGGAGGCCGCGGAGCAGGTTGTGCTGATAGAAGGGGGCCATGTAGCCGCACTGGAGCGCGTGGGTCTTGCGGCGTTCGAGGGCGGCCGCGCGCATCTCGGAATAGTCGAACCAGTCGGCGGAGGGCCAGCGGTAGGCTTCGAGGTCGTCCATCGTCTCGGCCGCGGCGAGGGGGTTGAACGACTGCTCGGCATAGACGCCGCCGTCGTAGGCCACGGGCTTGCTGCGCAGGCCCCACAGGTCCACCGATTCGCCCTCGGGCGCGGGGGGCAGGGGGGGGCCGACGTACTTCGGGCCGATGCCCGCGAAGCCGTCAATGTGCAGGAGCTTGTGGAGGTCGGCCCCCTCGCCGAAGTGGGCGCGCAGCTTGGCCCACACCTCGCCCGTCGCCCAGATGTCGGTCGGCACGCGGTCCACGGGCAAGCGATTGATTGCGGCCAGCACGCGCTCGCGGGAGTTCATCGCGTCCATCGCGGCTTCGTCCTCTCGGTCCGATCGGTCTGACCCGTCCTACAGGACCGACAGGACGGATAGGACCGATAGGACGCAGGCAGACCCGCTCGCTCACACGGGTTCGAGAATCTGAAGCGTCACCCTCACGACCAGGTCCTTCACCGCCGCGCGGTAGTCGGCCATGTGGGGCGCGGCGAGGTGGGCCTTGAGCGCGGCGAGGCTCTCCCACTTCTCGACGATGGTCACCACGTCCTCGCGGAAGGGCAGTTGCGCGCGGATGTCGGTCCGCGCGTCGAGTGCAGGGCCGTACTCCAGACAGCCGCCCTCGGCCTGCACCTTGGGCACGAGGGCGCGGAAGACGCGCAGAAATGCGTCCCGAACGCCGGGCTTCAACTCGATGTTGGCGATGACGTGGATCATGGCCTCTCCTTGCTCGCGGTGGTTTGCGTCGCCGCACCATTATACGCCGCGCCGCGATTTCGGCAACCCGCTTGACAAGGCGTGGACCGCCGGCGAAGATGAAGGCGAAGAGGCTGGGGGGAGACTTCTTGCAAGAAGTTTCCCCCCAGACCCCTCTTCAAGAACTCCTGCCTTGGCTGCGGCACTCGACCCGTGCCCCAGCCAAAGCAGGCTCTGGCGCGAATAGACGCACCTTGGGCGCGGGACGGGTCGAGTGCCGCAGCCAATCTGGAAGTTCTTGGGAAGAGGGGGTTCGGGGAGGGAACCCCTCTTCCAAGAAGGGCTCCCTACCCGATGCCTGGTTTCGATGTCGCGATCATTGGGGCTGGTCCGGCGGGGCTGATGGCGGCGATTGCCGCGGCCGAGGCGGGCGCGCGCGTGGCGGTGTGCGAGCAGATGGCCCGGCCCGGCGCCAAACTGCTGGCGACCGGCGGCGGGCGCTGCAACCTGACGAACACGGCCTCCGCCGACGAGGTGATGGCCCGCTTCGGACGGCAGGGGCGGTTCATGGCGCCGGCGCTCGCCGGGCTGGATGGGCCGAGGCTGAGGGCCTTCTTCGCGAGCCTCGGCGTGCCGACCCACGCGCCCGACGGCTTCCACGTGTTCCCGGAATCGAACTCGGCGCGGAGCGTGCTCGCGGCGCTCGTGGGCCGCGCCGAGGCGCTCGGCGTGCGGCTCCTGACAGGCGTTGAGGCGACCGCGTTGGGCCACGAGGGCATCGAGACGAGCCGCGGCGCGGTCCCGTGCTCGAGCGTCGTGCTGGCGACCGGCGGCAAGGGCTATCCCGCGCTGGGCGCGACGGGCGCGGGCTACCGGCTCGCCGCGCACGCGGGCCACCGCATTGTGCCGCCCGTGCCGGGCCTGGTGCCGCTGGTCGCGGCCGAGCGCTGGGTGGCGCGGGTGAGCGGCGTCACCGTGCCCGAGGCCGCGGTGTGGATTGACCTGCCGAGGCGACGGCATGCGAGGTCCGTGGGGCCCCTCTTGTTCACCCATCGCGGGCTGTCCGGTCCGGCGGTGCTGGACCTGTCGGCCGACGTTGCGGAGCTTCTGGCCGGGGGCTCGCCCGTGCCCTTGCGGGTGGACCTCGCGCCCGGAACGGCGGCCTCGGCGTGGGCTGCCCGCTTCGACGCCTGGCGCCGCGAGCACGGCAGGCGCCTCGTGCGCACCCTCCTCGCGGACCACCTGCCCGCGTCGCTCGCGGCGGAACTATGTCGGGTGGGCGGTTGCGGCGACGAGGTGCGGGCCGCCGAAATCACAGCAGCGCAGCGGCGCGGCCTGGCCTCGTGTCTCGCGGGCCTGCCGCTCACCGTCACGGCGACGGAGGGTTTCGGCCAGGCCATGATCACCCGCGGCGGCGTGGCGCTGGACGCGGTGAACCCCCGAACGCTCGAGAGCAGGCTCCGGCCCGGCCTGTTCTTCGCCGGCGAGGTGCTCGACCTCGACGGCCCGTGCGGCGGCTACAACCTCCAGTGGGCCTTCGTCAGCGGCGCCTTGGCCGGGCGCGCGGCGGCCGCAGGAGGCCCGAGATGAAGGCCGCAAACCCCCTGGTGCCCCTGGTGGTGTTCTGCTCCGCCGTTCTCGTCTGGTCCGCGATCCGGCCGCACTCCTACGATGTCTGGGCGTTCGAGATCGCCGCGGGGGTGATCGGGGTGGCGGTGCTCGCCGCCCTTTACCCTCGCTTCCGCTTCTCGAACCTGGCGTACGTGCTCGTAGCCGTCCACTTCGCGATCCTGGCCGTGGCCGCGAAGTACACGTATGCCGAGATGCCGCTCTTCAACTGGCTGCGCGACGCGCTGGGCCTGTCGCGGAACCACTACGACCGCGTGGGCCACTTCGCCCAGGGCTTCGTGCCGGCCATCCTGGCGCGCGAGGTGCTGCGACGCACGGCCGGCCTGCGGCCGGGCGGCATGCTCTCGCTGCTGTGCGCCTGCGTGTGCCTGGCCATCAGCGCGGCGTGGGAGATCATCGAGTGGTGGATCGTGGTCTTCTTCTACCCCACGAGCGGCCCGGAGTGGCTGGGGCTTCAGGGCGACGTGTGGGATGCCCAGTGGGATATGTTCCTGGCCCTCGCGGGCGCGGTGGCGGCGCTGGTGCTGCTCTCGCGGCGGCACGATCGGTCCATGGCCGCCGCGGGGCTCACCACTTCTTGAACACGAAGAACACGGCCGCCGCGATGAGGCCGAAGCCCACCAGGTAGTTCCACTTGAGCGGTTCCTTGAGGTAGAGCACCGAGAAGACGCAGAAGACGACGAGCGTGATGACCTCCTGCATCGTCTTGAGCTCGGCCCCGCAGAAGCCCTGCTGGTGGCCGATGCGGTTGGCCGGCACCTGGAAGCAGTACTCGATGAACGCGATGCCCCACGACACGAGGATGACCAGGAGGAGCGGCTTGTCCTTGTGCTTCAGGTGGCCGTACCAGGCGATGGTCATGAAGATGTTGGAGAGCGTGAGCAACACCACGGTGGGCATTGCGGGGGTCCTCGTTTCTCAGGGGGAAGGGGGCGGCGCCGCCTTGAGGGCCCGGGTGAGCGCGCGGTCGAGCGCGGCGGCGAACCGGGCTTTGTCGGCGGGCCGGATGGGCGCGGGGCCGCCCTGGATGGCGCCGGCCGCGCGCAGGTCCTGCATCAGGTCGCGGGTGGCCAGGTGTCGGCCCACGTTGGCCGTGTCGTAGGTTTCGCCGCGGGGGTTGATGGCCACGGCGCCCTTCTCGACCACGCGCGCGGCCAGCGGAATGTCGGCCGTGATCACCACGTCGCCCGCCGCCGCGTGCGCGGCGATGTGGTCGTCGGCCGCGTTGAAGTCATGGGAGACGAGCGCCAGCGTCACGAGCGGCCACCGCGGCGTGGCCAGCGGCACGTTGGCGACGAGCTGGACCGCCAGGCGCAGACGGTCCGAGGCGCGGAACACCACCTGCTTCACCTCGTTGGGGCAGCCGTCGGCGTCAATCCAGATCGTGGGGGGCATGCGCGTGCCGCGTCATCCGAGATGAATCTTGCCGCCGGGCCCCCCGCCGGGCACGCCCGGCAGGTTGCCGGGCATGGCGCTGGGCACCACGATGCGCGAGGCGGCCTGGCGCTGGTACTCGCGCACCTGCTCCATCACCTCGGCCACGGCGTCGCGCACCGCGTCGGGGAACTTCTCGATCGCCTCCGCGAGCGTGCGGGCCTCGAGCGGGGCCTCGATGGGCAGAGGCCCGCCGGTCGTCATGATCTGCGCCTGGCCGAAGAACAGCGTCTCGCGGCTCGGGTCCGGCGAGCCGTCGGCCTTGATCGGCAGAAGCTGGCGGATGGTGGCCACCCGCAGGTCGGTGATCGTCTCTTCGCGGTAGAGGCTCGACGCGTCCACCTTCAGTTCCCGCATCCCGTTCGGTTCGGGGCTGCCCATTCGTGCGTCCTTTGTACGAATACTTCCGGTTCCAGCCACGTCCCATAGGATACCCGATTCCGCGCCAAACCGCAACGTTCGGCGCCTCCCGCTTGAGTGCCGGCGGGGCGCGCGGATATAATGCCTGGGTGTCCCTGCGGTGCGGCCATGCGCGGGAGCCGGGTTCAGAGAGGCCACGCGATGAACGCCAACGATCCCACCGAAGGGCTGCCCAACGATTGGGCGAGCCGCGAGACCGAGCCGGGCGAAGACACCCACGAAACCCAGCCCATGCCCTCGCGCGCCGGCCGGGCCGGCGGCAGCGGGGCGCCGCCCCAGGCCACCGGCCCCTACCGCCTGGGCAACGTGCTGGGCGAGGGCGGCATGGCCCTGGTGTTCGAGGCCCACGACTCCACGCTCGACCGCCAGGTGGCCGTGAAGGTCATGCGGCCGGCGCTCGTCGGCGACGCCGAACTCCAGTCGCGCTTCCTGCACGAGGCCCGCATCCTGGGGCAGCTCGAGCACCCGGGCGTGGTGCCCATCTTCACGGCGGGCCGGCTGGCCGGCCACGGCCCCTACTACGCCATGAAGCGCGTGCGCGGCCGCACTCTGCGCGAAATCTTCAAGGCCATGCACCCGCGCGACTTCCAGGACCGCTCGCACACGGCCCGCCTCGTGGGCATCTTCGAGAAGGTGTGCCAGACCGTGGCCTACGCCCACTCCGCAGGCATCCTGCACCGCGACCTCAAGCCCGAGAACGTCATGGTGGACGAGTTCGGCGTGGTGGTGGTGCTCGACTGGGGCCTCTCGAAGAAGATCACCGCCAGCCCCGAGGAGCAGGGCATCGTGGCCACCCAGGTGGGCGTGGTCAAGGGCACGCCCGCCTACATGTCGCCCGAGCAGGCCAGCGGCAGCCCCGAGGCGCTCGACTTCCGCACCGACGTTTTCTCCCTCGGCATCGTGCTTTACGAGATCCTCACCGGCTCGCTGCCCTTCTCCGGCCACTCGCGCACCGACGTGATGGAGAAGGTCCTCCACCACGAGCCGCCGCACCCGCGCGCCCTCAACCGCCAGGCCAGCCGCACCCTCGCCGCCATCTGCATGAAGGCCCTCAACAAGGACCCCAACCGCCGCTACCCCACGGCCCAGGAGCTGGCCGAAGACATCCGCCTCTACCGCGACCTGCTGCCCACCAGCGCCTACCGCCCCGGCCCCCTGGAGGCCCTGGGCAACTGGATCGGCCGCCACCGCCCCGCCGCGGCCGCCATCGGCACGGCCCTCCTGCTCCTGCTCAGCTTCGCCGGCTTCGCCCTCCATCGCCGCGAGGCCGCCCGCATCCGCCGCCAGGAGCAGACCGACCGCGAGCACCTCGTGGCCCAGCTCGACGAGCAGCGCGAGAAGGAGAAGACCCAGGCCACCCTCCTCAGCATCCGCACCGGCATCGGCCAGCTCCGCGAACTCGACGAGCGCATCCTCGCCCTCCAGGCCGACCTGCCCAAGGCCGCCGACGCCCCCGCGCGCGCGGCCATCCAGCGCCAGATTGACGAGCTCGACACCATCCGCTACATCGCCTCGAACAACCTGCGCTCCGTCGCCATCGGCCTCATCACCCAGCTCTCGTGCAAGGCGGGCGGCGACCTCGCCCAGGTGGACCCCGACATCCTGAAGTTCTTCCGCGGCATCGCCGTCGAATCGGTGCGCGCCCTCGTCAAGCGCCACGACTACTACAAGGCCCACTACTACCTGTGGGACTTCCTGCGCACCGACCGCGACGTGCCCGCCAACTGGAGCGAGGAGCAGCTTGCCGAGCTCAAGGCCCTGCGTCGGCAGGTCGAGGAGAAGCTCCGCGAGGGCCAGCCGCCCGACGCCCCGCTGCCCGACTGGTCCAGGCACGCCGCCTACCTGCTCTCGCCCAAGCCCAAGTGAGCAGCCGCCGCTTCAGACGTCCCGCGTGCGGCGGCAAGGGGCAATGGTGTCAGATCTCCAAACACCAACTATCGCTGCCTGCCCCAACTCGCCGTAGCCTGCAATCGGTGAGAGTCTCCATTGGTTGGAGACGGACAGGATGGGCACGATGGACTGGGTGGCCAGCAGCCCACCACGCCCCCGCGGGCACTGTCCACCTCGTCCATCCTGTGCACCCTGCCCACCTTGTCCACTCCGCCCACGGGTTGCCGCGGCGCCGAGCCGTTTGACTCCCCGGGCAGAGGGCTGCTAGAATGGCCTCGACGGGAGGGCGGGGAAGCCCATGGCCGCTCCACGCAAAGGCTACCGCTACATCCAGCCCGAGGCCCTGGCGAAGGTGGCGAAGATGAACCTCGTCGCCCGCGCGGTGGTCGAGGGCTTCATCTCGGGCCTCCACCGCAGCCCGTTCCGGGGCTTCAGCGTGGAGTTCGCCGAGCACCGCGAGTACATGCCCGGCGACAATATCAAGGATGTGGACTGGCAGGTGTTCGGGCGCACGGACCGCTTCTATGTGAAGCAGTACGAGGAGGAGACGAACCTCAAGGCGCACATCCTGATTGACACGTCCAGCTCGATGACCTACAAGAGCGACGAGCACGGGTTGACGAAGCTGGAGTACGCCTGCTACCTGGCGGCGTGCCTGAGCTACCTGATGATCCGCCAGCAGGATTCGGTGGGGCTGGTGTGCTTCGACCGCGAGATCAGGCACTACATTCCCGCCCGCGCGACGAGCACGCACCTGAGCCTGATGCTGCGCCACCTCGAGACGCTGAAGATGGACGCCGGGGTGACGACGAACGTGTCGAAGACGTTCCACGATCTGGCCGAGTTCATCCGCCGCCGCGGGCTGCTGATCATCCTGTCGGACCTCTACGACGACCCGAAAGAGGTGGTGCGCGGCCTGCGGCACTTCCGGTACAAGAAGCACGAGGTCATCCTGTTCCATATCTTCGACAAGTGGGAGCTGGACTTCCCGTTCCGCAAGCTGTCGGACTTCGTGGACATGGAGACGAACGAGGAGCTTCAGGTGGACCCGCGCTACGTGCGCGAGGAGTACCGCAAGCAGGTGCAGGCGTTCATTGACACCTACCGGCGCGACTGCTCGACGAGCCGGATCGAGTACGTGCAGACCGACACGTCGGTGCCCTACGACTTCATGCTCTTTGCGTACCTGGCCAAGCGGAAGAGGCTGTTCTGATGGGTTTCCTCGCGTGGTTCTACCTTCTGGGCGCGGCGTCGGGCGGCATCCCAATCATCATCCACATGATCCACCGCCGGCGCGCCCCCAAGGTGCTCTTCCCCACGCTGCGCTTTCTCAAGGCCTCGAACGAGCGCACCTCGCGGCGGCAGAGAATTCAGGACCTCTTCCTCCTCCTCCTGCGCGTGCTGCTCTTCGTGCTGCTGGCCTTTGCGCTGGCCCAGCCATTCCTCGGCTCGCGCCTGTGGGGCGCGGGCAAGGACATCCACGCGGTGCTCCTCCTCGACAACTCGTACTCGATGGGCACGGAGCACGAGCGCAAAGCCCGCTTCGCCGTGGCCAAGGAACTGGCCGCCGGCATCCTCGAGAAATGCCTGCCCACCCAGGGCAGCCAGGCCGCCGTGCTCCTCTCGTTCCCGCCCCACGGCCACCCCAAGCCGTTCCTCACGCCCGACCGAGCGGCGCTCCAGCGCGACATCCTCAAAGCCCCGCTCTCACAGGGCCGGGCCGACCTGACCGCCGCCGTCCAGCGCGCCTACGACCTCCTGGCCGAGGAGGGCAACAAGGCGCCGACGATGGAGATCTACGTCCTCACCGACCTCCAGCGCAACGCCTGGCCCCAGCCCCGCCCCCTCGAAGAGAAGCACAAGAACCCCCCCCCCCCCCCCC